>JADLGL010000065.1 GCA_020849325.1 Bauldia sp.
AGCGATCCGTTTTGCTTCGCAGGCACCGCCCCGCCCGCTAGCCTGCAATTCCTGTCTCGCGGAGGGCGGTGTTTTCATGACGATGAGCGTCTCGCTGCGGCTGGCCGTGGTCGGTGCCGCCTTCGCCTTTCTCGCCGCGATCGTCGTCGGCGCGCTCTGAAGGCGGCCGAAAGCGAGGCCGTCAGCGGTAGAAGCGGGCCGAGAGCAGCACCAGCACCGAGAGGATCTCGAGGCGGCCGAGGATCATCAGGGCGCAGAGGATCAGCTTCTGGACATCGTTGAGCGCCGCGTAGTTGCCCGACGGGCCGATGATGTGGCCGAGGCCGGGGCCGACGTTCGCCGCCGCCTGCGCGGCGCCTGACGTCGCCGACAGGAAATCGAGGCCCGTGAGGCTGAGGAGCAGCGCGCCGATCGCGACGAGGCCGAGGAAGGCCACCACGAACACGGCGACCGACAGCACCTGGTCGTCGCCCACGGGGCGGCCGCCGAAGCGGATCGGCTGGACGACGTGCGGGTGGATGAGGCGGCGGATCTGCTGGAGGATGGTCGCCCAGACGATCTGGAACCGCATGATCTTGATGCCGCCCGAGGTCGAGCCGCTGCTGCCGCCGATGAAGGTGATGAGGAAGAAGACGAGGATCGCGAACTCGCCCCACGCGGTGTAGTCGGACGAGGCGTAGCCGGTGGTCGTCACGATCGAGACGACGTTGAACGTCGCGTGCGTCACCGCCTCGCCGACATCGGTGAACTCGCCCGAGGCGAGGAGGTAGACCGCCAGCAGCGCCGAGACGCCGCCCATGATGGCGAGGAGGACGGGAATCTGCGGCTCGATGCGCTCGCGGAGCGAGCCGCGGCCGACGATGCGCAGATACGCCATGAACGGGATCGCGCCCGCGGTCATGAAGACCACCGCCGCCCAGTGGAGAGCATCGCTCTCGAAATAGCCGAACGACATGTCGTGGGTGGAGAGGCCGCCGGTGCAGACCGTCGTCATCGCGTGGTTGAGCGCGTCGAACGGAGTCATGCCGAGGAGGAGGAAGACGATGAAGCAGGCGACGGTCAGCCCGAGATAGATCTGGCCGAGGGCGCGGGCGATCTGGCGGACGCGGGGCAGCGCCTTGTCGCCGCGGTCGGTGAACTCCATCCGGAAGAGCTGCATGCCGCCGATCTTCAGGAACGGCAGGATGATGAGGGCGAGGCCGATGATGCCGAAGCCGCCGAGCCACTGCACGGTCGAGCGCCAGAGGAGGAGCGACGGCGGCTGGGCGTCGAGGCCGGTCATCACCGTCGAGCCCGTGGTGGTGACGGCCGAGACCATCTCGAAGATGGCGTCGACCGGCGAAAGGTCCGTCGGCTCGAGAAGGAAGGGGAGGGCGGCGAACACCGGCACGACCAGCCAGGCCGCCACCGTGAGAATCACCGCATCGCGGAAGTTCAGCTCGAAGGGACGGCCCTTGGTGGTCGTCACCGCCGCGGCGCCGGCGAGGAACGAGATGGCGGCACCGATCGCGAAGGCCGACCCTTCGCCGTCGCCGCCGCCATAGGCGACGCCCGCCATGATCGCCTCGGCGGCCGCGAGCGTGAGAACGATCCAGCCGAGGCTGTGAACGGCAGGCCAGAGCCTCGGGAGCACGAACGCGCCTCGCATGCTGGGCCGCGCCGGGAATGCCGCGGTCGGCCCGATCCCCCGCGTGTACTCCGATCGCGCCGGCCGATCCAGCCGCGCCGGTGCGTCGGCCTACCGCTCCCCGCCGTTCCGCTGTACAAACGCCGCGGGGGAATCTCTGGTGGTGCGGCTGCGGGGCCGGGTCATGCCAGCGACGCTGGGGCTGCTCTTCAGCACCTGCAGTCCCAAGCATGCCGCCGTATGGCAGCTGGCTTCGCGGAACCTCGTCCGCCATCTGGCGGCGACGCACTACGTCGTCGCCGTCCCCGACGAAGCCATTCCGCTCTTCCGCTCGATCACGCCGAAACCGATCGAGATCGTGCCGGAATCCCGCTACCTCGGACGCTCCGCGCCTGCCCTCGAAGCGGCGATGGCGGCCGGCGATCCGCTGCGGCTGCCGTTCTACCGCCAGCAGTTCGCCAAGCTCGAGGCGATGGCCGCGGCGGACGTCGGCACGGCGCTCCTCTGGGATGGCGACACCGTGCCGCTACGGCCGTTCCCCGTCGAGGACGATCGCGGCCGGCTCCTCTTCCACCTCTCCGACGATCGCCAGCCGGACCATGCCGACGCGGTTCGCCGCCTCCTCGGCCTCGACCCCTTCGTCGGCCGCTCGTTCGCGGCGCAATGCCTGCCGGTGCGGCCGGCCTGGGTGCGCGAGTGCCTCGCGGTGATCGAGGACCGGCATCGACGGCCGTGGCCAGAGGCGATCGCCGGGACGATCGATCCCACCGCCCGGTCAGGGTTCAGCGAATACGAACTCCTCGGGACGTTCTTCTCCCATCGCCATCTCGAGGCGATGGCCTTCAGCGCCAGCCCCTGGCTCCTGACGGGAACGTCGACGCTCGGCGGCATCGAACGGTTGGACGCCGCGGCCGAGCGGCGGCTCGCGGCAGAGTACGACTACGTGGCGTTCGAGCTCTGGGACACGCCGCCCCGCGGCTGGCGGCGGGCGCTCGGCGCCGCCGCGCGGCTCGGCTCGAACCTTCGCCGGCGGCTGCGCCGACGCGAATGAGCGTCGCGCGGAGCCGGCGGATTGGTCCCTGGCGGAGCGGAGTGGCAGCCGGCACAACTCCGAGAGGGGACTCGGGTCAGCGGCCGTGGCCTCATCTGCCGATTCCGCTCCGCCAGGTCTCAGTCGCGAACGGCCCGGCGCGGGCCGCTCGCTGTCTCGCGATCAGGCCACCTTCTGCAGCCCGACCTCCATGTCGTCCTCGAGCACCGGTCCGTAGATGCCGCTCGCGGCCCGCGTGGCGCGCTCGGTCTCGGCGCTGACCTCGTAGAAGACCGCGTAGGCGAGCGTGCCGCCGACGCGCTTCGGCGCGCCGATGGGTTCGCCCGCGCAGCGCGCCTTGCGGAGCGTCCGGTGCACGATGGCGTCGTAGACCGTCACGATGTGGCTGAGACCGAGCCCCATGCCGATCTGGTTCATGGCGAGCCCGAGCTCGGCCGTCGCGCGGCTGATGCCGTTCGGGCCGATCGGCACGTCAGCCTCGTGGTCGACCGAGAACCGGCTCGATTCCCAGATCAGCGGGCTGTGGATCGGCTTCCCGTCCGGCAGGAGATCGGAAAACACGTCGTTGATCATGGTGAAGCCGGTCGTCGGCAGGAGGCGCAGCGAGCCCACGACGCGATCATTGTGATCGACGGAGAGGAGGTAGAGCGGATCGAAGACGTCGAAGCCATCGATTTCCCACTGCCGGATGACGGTGACGTCCCAGCCCATGCGCTCGTGGAAGACCTTGCGGCGCAGCTGGTGCATCGCATCGATCTCCCGCGGGTAACAGGCTCTCTGATTTCCTTGAACTACTCGGATCATGACTTGCCTCTTTGTTGTCGCATCCGAGCACGTGAGAGAAAGTCTAAGGCGAGCAAAGACGTTGGCCACCTGTCCGATTGGGCAGGCCACTCTCATGCCGGGGCGGCTGACGCGATCAAACCGGCCGCGTCGTAACAAAGGATTAGGGAAGTAATTCCAATCCGATCTATGGCGCTGTCAGTATAGCGCGATCAGGTTGAGACTAATTGCCTTGGACACTGCGTGAGTTGTATTCATCGCGTGCAACTTTCCGCGCGCATTCTCCAGGTGGAACTTCACCGTGCGCTCGGAAACGCCCATGATCTGGCCGGTGTCCCAGGCCGACTTGCCCATCGCCGTCCAGCGCAGGCATTCGCTCTCGCGGAAGGACAGCTTGTCGCGGTAGTCGTCGCCGTCCTCGATCTGCTCCGCCTTGAGGGCGAAGGAGTGGAAATTGTAGGCGAGCAGCATCAGGTCGCGCATCAGGTGCTGCTTCAGCCGCGACCATTCCGGCGGCGAGAGGTCGCTCGTCACCGAGAAGAGGGCGAACTCGCCATGGCGGCCGCGCACGGGCACCGAGATGCCCTGGGCGCCGACCTTGAACTCCTGCGCCTCGCCGAAGAACTTCTTCACCGTCGGATGTTTGCGGTCGAGCGTTTCCCAGTCGACGGGAAGGATCCCGCCGATGCCGGCCTTCACGACCGGATCGATGTCGACATAGTCCCGCTGGGCGTAGTGCTTCTGCCATTCGGCAGAATAGGTCATCGCCACCAGCGGCCTGTCGCGCTTCTCGCTCGGCAGGTTCACCGCGAGGTAGACGACGTGCTCGAGGCCATAGGTTTCGAGCGCGCTGCGAAGAAGCTCGTGGCCTTCATCGAGCTTTTCGGCTTTGGCGACCTGATCGATCAGCTCGAACAGATCGTCGCCGGCGTACTTCTCCAGCAAACCCATGCACGATGCGGCACGCCCCCGCCCGCCAGCGGATCGTTGCCGTCCCTGAAAGCCCCTGGCCCCAGATGCAGTGTGCACGAGTTCGTGAGCGCTGCCTACCCGTGGCGGTGGTTCTCCCCCATGCGATCAGAGCGCGCGGACGAGGCCGCCGACGAGGACGACCGGACCGGTCGGATCGCCGGTGGGCGAACCGCCGCGGGGCTCGTCGGTGATGGCGAAGATCGCGCCGGCGGGGCTGAAATCCGGGATGTCGGCGATGGCGACCTCGATGCGCGATCCGACGGCGTCGAGGACGCCGAGCGAGCGCGGGCGCTGGCCGTCGCCGATGTACCAGAGCTCGAGGCTGCGGTCGGCCGGCGCCACCGCGGCAATCGAGGTCGCCGTGACGATGCCGGTTCCGGCATCCACCTCGACCAGGATGGCGGTCGGGCCTTCGGCCGAATCGAGGACGGCGACGTACTGCTCCGCCGCGGTCCCGCGAAGCTGTGGGCCGAGAAAGAGGGTGAGGGCGAGGGCTGCCGCAAGGGCCGTGACGGCGATGGTCGCGGTGCGCCAGATGCCGACCCGCCGGCGGAGCTCGACGACCATGCCGGGGGCGGTGGCCGCCGGCCCTTCGTCCATCCCGGCCTCGATGCGCGACCACAGGCCGGGCGGCGGAGCGACGGGGGCGATGCCGGCGTTGAGCGGGTCGAGCCGGCGGCGCCACATCCGCACCTCGGCGGCGAAAGCGGCATCCGTGTGGACGAGGCGTTCGGCCTCGGCGCGTTCGGCGGCGTCGAGCGTGCCGAGAACGTACTCCCCGGCGAGGGCGCGCTGTTCGTCGGTCATGCTGCCGCCCCGAGGCATGCCTTCAGGTTCGCGAGACCGCGGTGGAGCCACGTCTTGATCGTGCCGACGGGCCGGTCGAATTTCTCGGCGAGCTCCTCGCGGGACGAGCCCCAGCAATAGGCGAGGACGACGCAGTCGCGCTGCTTCTCCTCGAGGCCGGACAGGCAGTGCCGGAGGGCCTGGACGTCGATCACGTCGGCCCCCTCGGTCGCCATGGCCATTTCCTCGATCACGCTCTTCCCCTCCTCGTCCATGCCGAGGGCGACGTCCGTCCGGCGGCGCACGGCGTCGATCGCGGTGTTGCGCGCGATCGCCGCGAGCCAACTGGCCGGGCTGCCTTCCTCGGCACGGAACCGCTCCGCGCGGGTCCAGACCTTCAGGTAGGTCTCCTGCAGGGCATCCTGGGCGAGGCCCGGCTCCCGGCAGATACGGAGGACGATCGCATATAGTTTCGGCGAGGTCGCGGCGTAGAGCGAACGGAACGCGTCGCGCTTGCCGGTGGCGGTCCCGGTGAGGAGCCGCTGCAACTCCGCGGTATTCGCGAGCATGGAGCCGAGAGGCGTTTTGAGGCGGTGCCGGCCGCGATCGGGAGGCCGGAACGCATCGCCGCCGGGGGAAACCCGCGGCCGCCCCGGAGAACGTCGATGCGATCGACCCTGCGCCAGATACGCTCCGGCGCGCCGGCCGGATCACCGCGACGGTTCCACAGGCCGTCCGGCAGCGTCCGGTTGCCTACTGGCAATCGTTTCCGGTGCGGCCTAGGTAACCGCGATGAAGCCCGTCGTTGCCGGAACCACCGACCCGTCCCGTCCGCTGCAGCGGTCGATGCTGCTCGCGCTGGCGACGTTCGCCGTCGGCCTTGCGGTGCTCGGGCTCAAGCTCCTCGCCTGGTGGCTGACCGGCAGCATCGGCCTCTACTCCGACGCGCTCGAAAGCCTCGTCAATGTCGGCGCCGCGCTCGCGGTGATCGTGACCATCTGGGTCGCCGCGAAGCCCGCCGACGCCAACCACCCCTACGGCCACACCAAGGCCGAATATTTCTCCGCCGTCGCGGAAGGCGTCCTCATCATCGTCGCCGCAGCGTCCATCCTCTGGGAGGCCTACCAGGCATTTTCCGACCCGCCGGTGATCGAGGAGGTGTCGCTCGGCCTCCTCGTCAATCTCGGTGCCACGGCGATCAACGTCCTGTGGGGCTACGTCCTCGTCGTGCAGGGACGAAGGCTGCGCTCGCCGGCGCTGGTCGCGGACGGCCGGCATCTGTTCACCGACGTCGTCACCTCGGTCGGCGTCCTCGTCGGCGTTCTCCTCGCGAGCTGGACGGGCGTTCGCGTGATCGACCCGATCGTCGCGGCGCTCGTGGCGGTGAACATCCTCTGGACCGGCTGGGGGCTCGTCCGCGAATCCGTCGGCGGGCTGATGGACGAGGCCCTCGCGCCCGACCGCGTGGACCGCATCCGCTCGATCATCTCGCGGGAGGCGGAGGGGGCGATCGAGGCCCACGACCTCCGCACCCGGCACGCCGGCCGGCTCACCTTCGTCGAGTTCCACCTCGTCGTCGCCGGCACCATGCCGGTCACGCAGGCGCACGACATCTGCGACCGCATCGAGCGCGCCATCCGCGACGAGTTCGAGGACGTGCGGATTTCGATCCACGTCGAGCCCGAGGACAAGGCGAAGCACGCGGGGATCGTTGTGGTGTGAGGGGAGGGGTTGGCAGTCGGCAGTCGGCAGTCGGCAGTCGGCAGTCGGCAGTCGGCAGTCGGCAGTCGGCAGTCGGCAGTCGGCAGTCGGCAGTCGGCAGTCGGTTCTTTCTTTCGATTGCCTACTGCCGACTGCCTACTGCCGAGCACGCCCCCGCATCCGGCTGTGGCCGCCCGCACACTCCCGCCAGCCTTTTGCTCGTGGTTGACGCTCCCTTAACCCGCTTCGCGCCATTCTTCGGGAATGTCCCGTCGCGTTGTGTATCTGGCGGTGTCGGCCCTCGTGCTTCTGAGCCTGGGCGGCTGTGCGCTGAACATCTTCAACTTCCAGCGTCGCGAGCCCTGGCGCGCGCAGGCCGAGAACGCCTGCATGGCGACGCGGCCGTTCCGCGGCGACGACAACGTCATCCAGGCGCGCAGCATCACCGAGCAGCGGGTGTGCGGCCTCGAGAAGCCGCTGATCGTGACGGCCCTCATCGACGGCCAGGTCCGCATCAGCCCGCGGTCGACAATCGACTGCCCGATGGCGATGACCCTCGAAGCGTGGCTGACGAACGCCGTGATGCCCGCAGCCCTCGCCCGGCTCGGCTCGCCGGTCGTCGGCATCCGGCAGATGGGCGGCTACAACTGCCGGCCGATCCAGAACCGCGCCGGCGCCGAGCTGTCGGAGCACTCGTTCGGCAACGCGATCGACGTCGCCGCGTTCGAGCTCGCCGACGGACGCACCGTTTCGGTCCTCGACGACTGGTATGCCGGAACGCCCGCCGAGCGGGACTTCCTCCGCGACGTCCACTACACCTCGTGCCAGTATTTCACGACGGTGCTGGGGCCGGGCTACGAGAACCACGAGGATCACTTCCACCTCGACCTCGCCCGTCACAACGAAGCGGGGACGACGCGGTACTGCCGGCCGACGCCGGTGATGCCGGCCCCCGCGGTGCCGACCTTCCTGCCGCTCCTCGTCGATGCCGGCACGGGCAACGCGACGCCGCTCGCCTACGCGCCGGGCGATCCGGCCGCGTTCAGCCCGGCAAACGCCGCGATCCTGCCGCTCGACATCGGTACGCTGATCGAGCGGCTCGGCCAGCCGGCCGGTCAATGACGCCGCGGCCGCCGGCCGCGCTCCCCGCAAGTAAACGAAGATCAGTCCCGCCGGCACCACGCCGGCGCGGCCTCGCCGTCGCGACCGGCCGAACCGGCTGATTCGCGCCGGAACCGCACCTTCCGCGGCGCATGCCGGTGGCTGGAACGCAATTCTAGTGTGGACGGATCGACTGGCGCCGGCCGGGAATCACGGGAATCTGCAATAAAAACCCTGTCCGGCACTTGCGAAGCCGTGGAGCGCGCAAGGAAAGAGGTGTATTTAGACTTGCCTCTCTTTCGAGAGGCCGGGCGTACGAACCGTGTCACCGAACCCTGGGAGAGAGAATTGGCTGACAAGGGAAAAGGGGCCAAGGCCCCCGCTAAGGCACCGGCGAAGGCTGCCGCCGCCGCGAAGCCTGCTGCCGCTCCGGCGAAGGCCGCTGCCAAGCCGGCCGCCCCGGCGAAGAAGAAGTAGTCTCGATACAAAGGGGCGGCACGCGGGCCGTCCCGCGGCCGCCCTCTCTTTCCCGTTCTGATCCGTCGCCTCTGGCCGCTCCTTCGCCCCGATGCCGCTCCGTCGCCTCAGGCCGAAGTCGAGCCGAAGCCGCCGCCGGTGGGCGTGACGATCACCACCGTATCCCCTGCCTTCACCACCGTCTGATCGGAGCTGCGCAGCTCCTCCGCCGTGCCGCCGGCGCGGACGATCCGCGTCGAACCGACGGACCCCGGTGCGCCCCCGGCGAGGCCGTGCGGCGGCACCTTCCGGTGCGAGGCGAGGATGGCGAGGTCCATCTCCTCGAGGAAGCGGATGGCGCGGAGCGTGCCGTCGCCCGCCGACCACCGGCCGCGGCCGCCGGAGCCGGCGCGGATGCGGAAAGCGTCGAGGACGACGGGGAAGCGGAGTTCGAGGATCTCGGGGTCGGTCAGGCGGGAGTTGGTCATGTGCGCCTGCACCGCCGCGGTGCCGTCGAAGCCGGGGCCGGCAGGCGAGCCCGAGGCGATCGTCTCGTAATACTGATGGCGCGCATTGCCGAAGGTGAGGTTGTTCATCGTGCCCTGGCTCGACGCCATCGCGCCGAGGGCTGCGAAAACGCAGTCGGTCACCTGCATCGACGTCTCGACATTGCCCGCCGCCACCGCCGCGGGATAGCGCGGGCGGAGCATCGAGCCGTCGGGAACGAGGATGCGGAGCGGGCGGAGGCAGCCGGCGTTGATCGGCATCGACCCGCCGGCAAGGACGCGGAAGCAGTAGAGGACGGCCGCCCGCGTCACCGGTTCGGGCGCGTTGAAATTGTCGGCCTGCTGCGGCGAGGTGCCGGCGAAGTCGAGCGTCGCCTCGCGCCGCGCGCGGTCGATCGTCACCGTCACGCGGATGGTCGAACCCTGGTCGTTCTCGACCGCGAAGGCGCCACCCTCGAGCCCATCGACCACCCGGCGGATCGCCGCCTCGCCGTCGTCCATCACATGCGCCATGTAGGCGGCGACGGCCGCTGGGCCGAACTCCCCGACGAGCGCGGCGAGGCCCGCGGCGCCACGCTCATTGGCGGCGACCTGGGCCCTGAGGTCGGCAAGGTTCTGCGCCACGTTCCGGACGGGGAAGGGCGCGCCGGTGAGGAGGCCGGTGACCTCCGCCTCGCGGAAGCGTCCGGCCGCGACGAGCCGGAAATTGTCGATGAGGACGCCTTCCTCGTCGACCGTGGTGGCGCGCGGCGTCATCGAGCCGGGGGCGAGGCCGCCGATGTCGGCGTGGTGGCCGCGCGAGGCGACCCAGAAGCGGATCGTGCCGCCCTCGAACACCGGCGAGACGACGGTGATGTCGGGGAGGTGCGTGCCGCCGTCGTAAGGAGCGTTGAGGGCAAAGACGTCGCCCGGCCGGACGGCGCCGGCGTTCTTCCGGATCACCGTCGCGACCGAGCGGTCCATCGAACCGAGGTGGACGGGCACGTGCGGGGCGTTGGCGACGAGCTCGCCCGCCGCGTCGAAGATCGCGCAGGAGAAGTCGAGCCTCTCCTTGATGTTCACCGAATGCGCGGTGTTGCGAAGGACAACGCCCATTTCCTCGGCGATCGCCATGAAGCGGTTGGCGAAGACCTCGAGGAGGACGGGATCGGGCGTGGAAGGCGAAGATCTTGTCGCCGGAGGGTGAGGGAGCGCGGCCTCGGCGACGACTGGCGTTATCCCCTCACCCTTTCTCGCTGGCCTCGCCTTCGGCTCGACGAGCTCGAAAGCCCTCTCCCCGGACGGGGCGAGGGGACCCGCGGGGTCGGTGGGCGGCGACTCGAAGCTGCCATCCCGTGGATTGTCGCGGTGGAGGAGCACGTGGTCGAGCGGGGTGATCTCGGCCGACCAGCCGGGTTCGACGACGATGGTCTGATGCGGCTCGATGACGAGGGCGGGACCGGCGATGGTGTGGCCGGGGGCGAGGTCGGCGCGGCGGTGGACGGGCGCGTCGTGCCAGGTGCCGGCGGAGAAGAAACGCGTGGTCTCGCGTGTGATGGCGGGCGTGGTGGTGATGGGGCGCGCCGTCTCCTCGGGCCCGTCGCCGACGAGCGCCACCTCGACTTCGAGCGTGTCGAGGACGACGCCGCGGCCTTCCATCAGGAAGCCGAACTGGCGGCGATGGTCGGCGGTGAAGGCGGCAATCGCGGCGGGCGCCGGGAGGAGGGCGAGGCCGTCGCCGCGACCGTTCGAAAGAATCACGGGCAGCGTCGTGTCGGAGCCGTCATAGCGGAGGTGGCCGCGGACGATCGTCTCGATGCGGGAGTCGCTTCCGGCGGGTTGCTCCAGCGATTCACGAGCCGCGGCGGCAAGTTCGGCGGCGGCGGTAGCGAGCGCCGCGTCAATCTCAGGATTCGAGTCCGCATCAAGCCGCAACAGCATGGCGCGGCTGCGGTTTGCTGCGATGCGCGCGAGGCCCATGCCGTAGGCAGAGAGGAGGCCCGACATCGGGTGGAGGAGAACCGTCGTCATGCCGAGGCGTTCGGCGACGAGACAGGCGTGCTGACCGCCGGCGCCGCCGAAGCAGTTGAGGACGTGCGTCCGCACGTCGTGGCCGCGCTCGATCGAGATGCGGCGGATGGCGGCGGCCATGTTCTCGATGGCGATCCGGATGAAGCCGTCGGCCACCGCCTCCGGCGGCCGGCCGTCGGTCAGCCCCGATGCGAGCCCGGCGAAGCCGCGCTGCACGGCCGTGGCGTCGAGCGGCTCGTTCCGCTCCGGGCCGAACACCGCCGGAAAATGACCTGGCATCAGCTTGCCCACCATCACATTGGCGTCGGTGACGGTGAGCGGGCCGCCGTTCCGGTAGGCGGCGGGGCCGGGGCGGGCGCCGGCGGATTCGGGGCCGACGCGGAAGCGGCCGTTCTCGAAGGCGAGGATCGAGCCGCCGCCCGCCGCGACGGTATGGATGCGGAGGATCGGGGTCCGGATGCGGACGCCGGCGATCTCGGTCTCGAAATCCCGCTCGAACGCGCCGCCATAGTGCGACACGTCGGTCGAGGTGCCGCCCATGTCGAAGCCGATGACGCGATCGAACCCCGCCCGAAGCGCCGTTTCGACCGAGGCGACGACGCCGCCGGCGGGACCGGAGAGGACGGCGTCCTTGCCGCGGAACCGCTCCGCGGCGACGAGGCCGCCGTGCGACTGCATGAAGAGAATCTTCGGCCCGCGTGCCGCCCGCTGCCGGGGTGCGAGCTGCTCCACGACGCGACCGACGTAGCGGCGGAGGACGGGGGAGAGATACGCGTCGGCGACGGTCGTATCGGCGCGGCCGACGAATTTCACCAGCGGCGAGACATCGTGGCTCGCCGAGACCTGGCTGAAGCCGAGCGCGCGGGCGAGGGCGGCGGCGCGGGCCTCGTGCGCCGGGAACGCCCATGCGTGCATGAAGGCGATCGCCACCGCGGCGAAGCCGTCGGCGCGCGCCTCATCGAGCGCGATCGCCACCTCGGCCTCGTCGAGAGCCTCCTCGACCGTGCCGTCGGCCCGCACGCGCTCGCCGACTTCTACGACGCGCTCGTACAGCATCGAGGGTTTTTCGATGCGCTTCGCAAAGATGTCGGGCCGCGCCTGATTGCCGATCCGGAGCGCATCGGCAAAGCCGCGCGTGACGAGGAGGAGGACGCGGTCGCCCTTCCGTTCGAGAAGGGCGTTGGTGGCGACCGTCGTCCCCATCCGCACCTCGGCGATCCGTTCCGCCGGCAGCGGCGCCCCCGGCGAAACGCCGAGGAGACGGCGGATGCCTTCGGCGGCGGCGTCGGGATAGGCCGCGCTGTCCGAGAGCACTTTTTCGCTGTGGAGCGCGCCGGTGGGGTCACGCCCGATGACGTCGGTGAACGTGCCGCCGCGATCGATCCAGAAATGCCAGGTCATGCGGGTGAGTGGTGGAATTGTGAGTGGTGAGTGGCGAGAAGGGGAGGCTACTCACCATTCACTACTCACCATTCACTACTCACCATTCACGCTTCGGACCATTCGTCGCCTCACTACTCCACGCGCGGCGCGACCCGTAGAATCCCCGCATGAGCATCTGGCAACGATTCCGGCAGGTCCTCGGCGACGGCGTCGTTGCCGTCGGAGCCGTGTTCGACCGGATCGGGACGATTTTCGCCGGCGACCCGGAGGAGCGCCGGCACATGGCATTCTCGGTCGCGATGGTGGCGCTGTCGGCGAAGATGGCGAAGGCGGATGGCGTCGTGACCCTCGACGAGGTACGGGCGTTCCGCCGCCTGGTCGACGTGCCGCCCTCACAGGCGCAGCACGTCGAGCGGCTGTTCGCGATGGCGCGGCGCGACGTCGCCGGCTTCGAATCCTACGCGAAGAAGATCGCGAGCCTCTACGAGCCGCACGATCCGATCCTCGCCGACCTCATGGACGGCCTCTTCGATATCGCCAGCGCCGACACGGTGATTCACGACGCCGAGATCGACTTCCTCGCTGAAGTGGCGCGGCGGCTCGGTTTCTCCGACGAGGAATTCGAGCGCATCAAACTCCGCCACGTCGTGCCGGAGGACGGCGACCCCTACCTCGTCCTCGGCGTCGCCCGGACGCTCGGCTATGCCGAACTCCGCGCGCATTACCGACGGCTCGTGGCCGAGCATCATCCCGACCGGCTGATCGCCCACGGCGTGCCGGCGGAGTTCATCGCCATCGCCAACCACAAGCTCGCCGCGATCAACGTGGCGTGGGATCGGATCGAGAGGGAGCGGAAACCGGCGGCGGAGGGGTAGGGTCGTACCCAGCAGCAACGGCGGAATTCTGCTATTCTTGAGCCTCCCCCTTGCGGGGAGGCCTTCGGAGGGGGTCTCGGCCTCGAGGCGAAACACCTTCCGTGCGTCTACTCCCTCCCGAACCGGCGAAGAGCCGGTTCGACCTCGCCGCAAGTGGGAGGTTCAGTCCTCAATGGAGTCCCCCCGCATGGACCAGCCGAGGCCGTCGCGGCGGCGAAGGAAGCGGTCGACGCCGATCAGCCGCAGAAGGCCGCGGCGATGGCGGGAGAAGACGGACCAGGCGGCATCGGTGTCTTCGCCAACGGCGGCCCATGCCGCCCTCTCGCGGCGGCGCCGCCATTTCTGCAAAACCCCCTCTCGGGGCGCGTCGACTTTCCGGATGACGCCGCAGCCATAGTCGGTGTCGACGGTGACGTAGCGGAGGTCGGTTCTGCCCGACACGAAATCCAGGAAGGCCTTGTAGGTCACCCCGCACCAGGCGCCGCTGCGGGGCGTCGGGGACGCGGTCGCCTCGTTGGGCGGCAGGCAGTCGTGGACGACCATGGCGCCGCCGGGCGCGAGAAGATCGAACGCCGCCGCGATGTCGCGCAGCGATGCGTCGTAGGTGTGGTGGGGATCGACGAGCATGACGTCGAACCGATGGTCGGCGGCGGCGATGGCATCGAGGGCGTCGCCGATCTCCGGTCCGCGCGCCGCATAGTCGACCGGCATGCCGTCGTCGAAATCGGCGGGGCAGTCGTAGAGGAGCCGGCGGCACTCTTCGAAGCGGGCGCGGTCGAGCGCGTGGTAGCGCCCGCCGGTCGTGCTCGTGGCGATCTCGAGATAGCGGCGGTACCCGAAGCGGTCGGCGAGCGCTTCGGTGATCTCGACCTTGCCGAACCTGCTTGCCATCGCCAGCCCACGGAAGACGGAACGGCTACTCTCGCTTTGCGG
>JADLGL010000066.1 GCA_020849325.1 Bauldia sp.
GAGCACAGAAAGAGAACAAATAGGGTCCATAGCGTGGTTCTGTGGAGGAGAGACACATGGTCCGGATGGTTCGCGAGATTGCCGCTATGGTGGCGATGCTGGCCTTCGTGGTGATGCTCGGCCTGTGGTCGGGCGCGGCCACGGGGACGCTGTGAGGCGTTCCGTTCAGGGCCTCTCCCGGCTGGAGAACTGATGGACAAGGTCGTTCGCGACGTCGGCTTCGTGCACCTGCGGGTGCACTCCGCCTTCTCGCTCCTCGAAGGCGCGCTGCCGCTCAAGCAGCTCGCAAAGCTCGCCGAGAAGGACAGGATGCCGGCGCTCGGGCTCACCGACACCGGCAACCTCTTCGGCGCGCTCGAATTCTCCGAGGCGATGGCTGCCGTCGGCATCCAGCCGATCGTCGGGTGCCAGATGGCGGTCGATTTCGCCGACGGGTTCGAGCCGAGCCGGCGCGGACGCGTCGCGATCCAGGGGCCGGCGCTGTCGGACATCGTCCTCCTCGCAGCATCGGCGGAAGGGTACGAGAACCTCGTCCGGCTCGTCTCGCGCTCGTTCATCGAGACAGAGACCGGCCTGAAACCTCATGTGCGCGCCGATCGCCTCCTCGAATCGGCGGGCGGGCTGATCGCGCTGACCGGCGGGGTGAGGGGGCCGGTCGACCAGGTGCTCCTCGCCGGGCAGGAGAAGCTGGCGCGGGCCCGTTTCATCCGGCTCCGCGAGGCGTTCGGGGACCGGCTCTATGCCGAAATCCAGCGCCACGGCGTGCCGGAGGAGATCGCTGCCGAGCCGGCGCTGATCGATCTTGCTTACGAACTCGACGTGCCGCTGGTCGCGACCAACGAACCGTACTTCCAGTCACGCGAGGATTTCGAGGCGCATGACGCGCTGATGGCGATCGCCGAAGGCGCGGTCATCGCCGAGGACAACCGCCGCCGCCTGACGCCGGAGCACTGGTTCAAGCCGCGGGCCGAGATGGTGGCGCTGTTCGCCGACCTTCCCGAGGCGACGGCGAGCACGGTCGAGATCGCGCTCCGGTGCGCCTTCCGGCCGACGATCCGGAAGCCGATCCTGCCGCGTTTCGCCGGCAAGGACGCGGACCCCACCAGCGCCGACGAGATCGAGGCGGCCGAACTCCGACGCGCCGCGCATGAGGGGCTGACGCAGCGGCTCGCCTTCGGCGGGACTGCGCCTGACATGACCGAGGCGGACTACCGGACGCGTCTCGACTACGAGCTCGGCGTCATCATCCGCATGAAATACCAGGGGTATTTTCTCATCGTCGCCGACTTCATCCAATGGGCGAAGTCGCAGGGGATTCCCGTCGGCCCCGGCCGCGGTTCGGGCGCGGGCTCGGTGGCGGCGTGGTCGCTCACCATCACCGACCTCGACCCGATCCGCTTCGGCCTCATCTTCGAGCGCTTCCTCAACCCGGAACGCGTGTCGATGCCCGACTTCGACGTCGACTTCTGCCAGGACCGGCGCGACGAGGTGCTGCGCTACGTCCAGGCGAAATACGGCGCCGACCGCGTCGCCCAAATCATCACCTTCGGAACGCTCCAGGCGCGCGCGGTGCTGCGCGACGTCGGGCGCGTGCTGCAGATGCCGTACGGGCAGGTCGACCGGCTCTGCAAGCTGGTGCCCCAGAACCCCGCGGCTCCCGTTTCGCTGAAGCAGGCGGAGGCCGACGAACCGCGGCTGAAACAGGCGCGCGACGCCGAGCCGATCGTCGCAAAACTCCTCGACATGGGCCAGAAGCTCGAGGGGCTCTACCGCCACGCCTCGACGCATGCCGCGGGCATCGTGATCGGCGACCGGCCGCTCGAGCAAATGGTGCCGCTCTACCGCGATCCGCGGTCGATCATGCCCGTGACCCAGTTCAACATGAAATGGGTCGAGCAGGCCGGGCTCGTGAAGTTCGACTTCCTCGGCCTCAAGACGCTCACGGTGCTCGAAGCCGCGGTGAAGCTCGTTCGCCAGCGTGGGGTGGAGCTCGACCTCGCGCGCATCCCGCTCGACGACAGGAAGACCTTCGAGATGCTGGCGCGCGGCGAGGCGGTCGGCATCTTCCAGCTGGAAAGCGGCGGCATGCGCCGGGCGCTGGTCGACATGCGGCCGGACCGGTTCGAGGACCTCGTCGTCCTCGTCGCGCTCTACCGTCCCGGCCCGATGGCGAACATCCCGACCTACTGCGCGCGAAAGCTCGGGCGCGAGAAGGTCACCTACATCCATCCCAGCCTCGCGCCGATCCTCGAGCCGACCTACGGCATCATCACCTACCAGGAGCAGGTGATGCAGATCGCGCGCGACCTCGCCGGCTACAGCTTTGGCGAGGCCGACCTCCTCCGCCGCGCGATGGGCAAGAAGATCCGCGCCGAGATGGAGAAGCAGCGCGTCCGCTTCGTGTCCGGCGCGATCGAACGCGGGATCGGCAAGGGCGACGCGGAGGAGATTTTCGAGGCCTGCGCCAAGTTCGCCGACTACGGCTTCAACAAGTCCCACTCGGCTCCGTACGCGCTGATCACGTACCAGACGGCCTACATGAAGGCGAACTTCCCGGCCGAATTCCTCGCCGCGTCCATGACGCTCGAGATGCCGAACACCGACAAGATCTCGGAGTTCCGGCGCGAGGCGATCCGGCTCGGCATCACCGTCGAGGCGCCGTCGATCAACCGGTCGGGGGCGACGTTCACGGTCGCTGGCGGCCGGATCCAGTACTCGATGGCCGCCGTGAAGGCGGTGGGCCAGCAGGCGGTGGAGCACATCGCCGGGATGCGGGGCGAAGAACCGTTCCGCGACCTCGGCGACTTCGCCGGCCGCATCAACCCGCGCTTCGTCAATCGGCGTGCCCTCGAAAGCCTCGTCGCCGCGGGGGCGTTCGACCCGCTCGAACCCAACCGCGCGCGTGTCTTCGCCGGCCTCGACCGTATCCTCGGCGAGGCGGGGCGGGCGACCGACGGCGCGGCCTCGGGGCAGAACGAACTGTTCGGCGGCATGCCCGAGCCGATGGTGCTGCCGGCGGCCGATCCGTGGCTGCCGGGCGAGCGGCTGCAGCGCGAGCACGCCGCCGTCGGCTTCTACCTCTCGGCCCACCCGCTCGACGAATACGGTCCGGTGCTGAAGCGGCTCCGCGTCCAGAACTGGGTGGATTTTGCCCAGGCCGTCCATGCCGGCGCCACGATGGGGCGGCTCGCCGGCACCGTGACGGCGAAGCAGGAGCGGCGCACCAAGACCGGCAACCGCATGGGCATCCTGCAACTGTCGGATCCGACCGGGCAGTACGAGGCGGTGCTGTTCTCGGAGGCGCTCGTCCAGTACCGGGACATCCTCGAACCCGGCGCGTCGGTGGTCCTCGTCGTCGGCGCCGAGGACCGTCCCGAAGGCATCAACCTCCGCGTCCAGGAGGTCCAGATGCTCAACGCCGTCGCCGACGGCCTCCAGCGCCTCCGGCTCTATCTCAGTGACGAGACGCCGCTCCGCGCCGTCGAGGCGCAACTGGGGCGGAGCCGCGGCAAGGGCGAGGTGAGCATCATCGTCCGTGGCGAGGACGAGGGCCGCGAGGTCGAGATGCGGCTCGCCGGCCGCTATGCCGTCTCGCCCGATCTTGCCGGCGCGATGCGGGTCATCAAGGGGGTGGAGCAGGTCGAACTGGCCTGATGGCGCAGGGCCGCGGGTTAACCCTGATCGATCGGACAAGGCCTCGGGCGGGCCTCCGGCGCGCGAGGACCTGCCGGAGGCCGGCCCGCGGTGGTAGTCTCGCCGTGCCGGTCTCCCGGCAAGCCTTCTTCACAGGAAAGAGTCCGCGGTGAGCGGGTACGTCAGTTTCCTCGTCACCGGGGGCGCCGGGTTCATCGGTTCCGCGGTCTGCCGCCATCTCGTCGCGGACATCGGCGCCGCCGTGACGAACGTCGACAAGCTCACCTACGCCGGCAACCTCGAATCCCTCCGCCCGATCGCCGACTCGCCACGCTACCGCTTCATCAGGGCGGACATCCGCGACGCCGCGGCGATGGAGGCAGCGTTCGAGGCGGCGCAGCCGGACGCGGTGATCCACCTCGCGGCAGAGAGCCACGTCGACCGCTCGATCACCGGTTCGCGGGCTTTCGTCGAGACCAACGTTCTCGGCACGTTCGAGGTGCTGGAAGCCTCGCGCCGCTACTGGTCGCGCCTCCCGAAGGAGCGCGCCGACGCCTTCCGCGTCCTCCACGTCTCAACCGACGAGGTTTACGGCTCGCTCGCCGCCGAAGGCCTTTTCACCGAGACGACGCGATATGACCCTTCCTCGCCCTATTCGGCCAGCAAGGCGGCGTCGGACCATCTCGCGCACGCCTGGCATCGCACCTATGGCCTGCCGGTGATCGTGTCGAACTGCTCGAACAATTACGGGCCGTTCCACTTCCCCGAAAAGCTCATCCCGCTCGTCATCCTCAACGCGCTCGAAGGGAAGCCGCTCCCTATCTACGGCGACGGCACCAACATCCGCGACTGGCTGTTCGTGGGCGATCACGCGCGGGCGCTCCACCGCATCGTCACGGCGGGACGGCCGGGCGAGACCTACAATGTCGGCGGCCGGAACGAGCGGACGAACCGCGCGGTGGTGGAGGCGGTCTGCCGCGCGCTGAACGATGTCTTCGGCGATCGCGCGCCGCACGAGCGGCTGATCACCTTCGTGGCCGACCGGCCGGGTCACGACCATCGCTACGCGATCGACGCGACGAAGCTCGAAACCGAGCTCGGCTGGCGGGCGGAAGAGACGTTCGAGACCGGCATCGTGAAGACGGTGCGGTGGTATCTCGACAACGAGTGGTGGTGGCGGCCGCTCCGCGAGCGCGTCTATGGCGGCGAGCGGCTGGGGCTGTCGCCCGCCACGGCACCGGCGGCGCCACGCCGGGCCGCGTCGGCCCGCTGAGCGAACTGGAGCAGGCAGGGCGCATGAAGGGCATCATTCTTGCGGGCGGCAGCGGCACGCGGCTCTATCCGCTGACCATCGCGGTGTCGAAGCAGCTGATGCCGATCTTCGACAAGCCGATGATCTACTACCCGCTCAGCGTCCTGATGCTGGCAGGGATCACCGACATCCTCCTCATTTCGACGCCCCACGATCTGCCGCTGTTCCGGCGCCTCCTCGGCGACGGCCGGGACTGGGGTCTCAGCCTTTCCTATGCCGAGCAGAAGAACCCCGACGGCCTCGCGCAGGCCTACCTCATCGGCGCGGACTTCGTGGGCACCGAGCCGTCGGCGCTCATCCTCGGCGACAACATCTTCTATGGCCACGGTTTCACCGAGCAGCTCGAAGCCGCGGCCGCCCGGCCGCGCGGGGCGACGGTGTTCGCCTACAACGTCACCCACCCCGAGCGGTATGGCGTGGTCGAGTTCGGCGCCGACGGCAACGCGGTTTCGCTCGAGGAAAAGCCGGCGGCGCCGCGATCGAACTGGGCGGTGACGGGCCTCTATTTCTACGACGGCGACGCGCCGCGCATTGCTGCCGGCCTGAAGCCGTCGTCCCGCGGCGAGCTCGAGATCACCGACCTCAACCGTGCCTATCTCGAACGCGGCCAGCTCCACGTCGAAAGGCTCGGCCGCGGCTTCGCCTGGCTCGACACCGGCACGATGGAGAGCCTCGTCGAGGCGGCGACGTTCGTCCGCACGCTGGAGCGCCGACAGGGCCTCCGCATCGCCTGCCCAGAGGAGATCGCCTTCAACCGCGGGCTCATCACGGCGCAACAGCTCGCGGCGCTCGGCGCGCGTCACGGCAAGAGCGAATACGGGAAATACCTCGTGCGGATCGCGGAAGCGGGGTAGCGGTTTTCGCCTGTCGCGCAGTTCGGGTGGCGACTCCGCGCGCGCAGGGTGCCGGGCTGACGAGCCCTGGTCGTCGCTCAGCGGCTCAGCAATTCCGCCACTAGCGCCGGGACCGCGTCGCGGAAACTCCGCGTGCGGGTGCCGGGGAAGCGGCTGTCGAGGCGGGTGTCGAGGGGGCGGGGGGCGGCGGCCCTGTAGGCGGCGAGGCTCGTCGGGACGAGCTCCGGGCGGCGGATGCCGTGGGTCGCGGCGGCGGTGAGGACCGCTTCGGCGAATTCGAAGCGCGAGGCGTGGGCGCCGGCGACGTGGCGGATGCCCCAGTCGTAGTCGTCGCGTCCGGCGACGTCGGCGGCCATCGCCACCAGTGCGGCGGCGAGATCGCCGGCGAAGGTGGGGCTGCCGAGCTGGTCGGCGACCATCTCGATCCGCTCGCGCTCGCGGGCGAGGCGGAGCACCGCCGCGACGAAGGTGCGGTCGGAGGTGCCGAAGAGCCACGAGGTGCGGACGATCACGTGGTGCGGATTGGCGAGCGCCACGGTCGCCTCGCCGGCGAGCTTCGACCTGCCGTAGGCGGTGAGCGGGCCGGTCGCGTCGTCCTCGAAATAGGGCGAGCCCTTGTTGCCGTCGAAGACGTAGTCGGTCGAGACATGGATGATCGGCGCGCCGACCTCGCGCGCCGCGGCCGCGAGGACTGCGGCGCCGCGGGAATTGACGTCGAGCGCACCGGCCTCGTCGGCCTCGGCCGCATCGACGGCGGTGAATGCCGAGGCGTTGATGACGACGTCGGGCGCAGCGCCGGCGACCGCGGCGATAATGGTGTCGGCGCGGAGGACGTCGACCTCGGGCCGGCCGACGCAGGTGATGGCGGGGCTGCCGAGGCGGCGGAAGGCGGTTCCGAGCTGTCCGGCCGAGCCGATGACGAGGATGCGCGGCGTCATGGAGCGGTCACCGGAAGGGTGAGGCCGCTACGGGAAGGGCGGCGCGATGTCGGAAAGAAGTGGCAGCGCCTCGTCCTTGGCCGAAAGGATGGGGACACGTCCGTCGAGCGGCCAGGTGATGTCGAGCGACGGGTCGTTCCAGCGAATGCCGGCGTCGTGCGCCTTCGAATAGAAGGCCGACGTCTTGTAGAGCACCTCGGCATCCGGCGTGAGCGTGAGGAAGGCGTGGGCATAGCCGGCGGGAATATACACCTGGTTGCCGCGTTCCGCGCTCAGTTCCACCGCAGCGTGGCGACGGAAGGTGGGCGAGGAACTCCTGAGGTCCACCAGCACGTCGAGGATGCGGCCGCGGCCGACCCGGACGAGTTTTGCCTGCGCGAACGGCGCCAGCTGGAAATGGAGGCCGCGGAGCGTGTCGACGCCGGTCGAAACCGAGCGGTTGTCCTGGACGAACTCGACGTCGACGCCGACGGTCCGCCAGAGGTCGCGGTTGTAGGTCTCCTCGAACGTGCCGCGCGGGTCGGGAAAGCGCCGCGGCACGAACTCGAACGCGCCCTCGACATCGAGCTTCCTGAAGCCGGTCATGCCAGATCGCGTTCCGTTCAGTTCTTCACCAGCCAGAGGCTGCCGCCCGGATTGATGCTGAACTGGCTGTAGGTCCGGTTAATGAGGTCCCGTCCGACGGTGGCGAAGAAGCTCGTCATGAAGAGGATGTCGTAGGCGCGATTGTGCATGAGGAACGCCCGGAGCGCATACACTTCGTTCCACGAATACCTGCGGTCGAAGATCCAGTCGTCGGGATACTCGAACGGGAAGTGGATGTCGTGGAAGTGGACGAGGACGCCCGGCGCGAGGCGCGGCAGGATCGCGAACAGCTCATGGTGCACGTCGCTGCCGGTCTTCAGGACGTGCGTCGAATCGATGAACAGGACGTCGTTCGGCTTCAGCCGGTCGTAGAGTGCGATCGGCACCGACTGCACCGGCTTCTCGATCACCTCGACGCGCCCGGAATCGTCCGGCCACAGGCGCTCGCGAAGGCGCGCCGGATCGGGTTCAACGGCGACGATCCGCGTCGTGAGGTGAAACTCCTCGATCGCGTCGAGCATGCAGGCGGTGGAGAATCCCGAACCGACCTCGACGATCAGCTGCGGCCGCCGCTCCGCCACGACCGCGCGGAGGATGGCGGCATCGCCGATCGGGAAGATGCCGTTGTTGGCGTAGTAGCGGCGGCTCGGTTCGGGTTCGTTCGGGAAGGCCGTGTGCGCGAGGACGCCGACGTTCGCCTGCCACCAGGCGCGCATCGCCTCGGCGTCGAGGTCGATGCCGGCGATGTCCTCCGCCGTCGCCGCGCGGCGCGGCAGGCCGAGGTCGCGGAGCTCCTGCGGGTTGACGATCGGCGAGTAGTAGTGGCCCGGCGGATGCGCCGGCGTCACCACGTCGATCCGCTGGCGGTATTCGGGGCTCGCGACGAACAGTTCGATCGCGCGGCCGGCGCCGAGGCCGCCCGCGACTTCGCCGACCCAGTGGGCGAACTCGCCGGGTTCGGGCTCGCGGTGGAGAAGGTGGCGGTAGAGGAGGCGTACGTAGTCCTCCGCCGCTTCGACGCGGGGGCCGGCGCTTTCGACCGGCCCGTTCATCGCGTCACCCGTGCTGCCGCCCCCGCGGTCATCCCGGACCCGGCCCGGCTACGACGACGCGAACGCGCGGAGTTCGCGCCTGAACTGCTCGGCCATTCTCGCATTGAGGTCGGTCCTCTGCTTCCTGAGCCGGATCTGGTCCGGCCGAATGACGGGCGGCGATCCCGACGGGTTGCCGAGATAGTCGACGATCTCGCTGGCGAGCCGCATCGTGGTGCCGGCGATGTCGGCCTCGAAATCCTCGTAGACGACGTCGGCCGCGCGCGGCGCGAAGACCGCGAAGAAGTCGCGGAAGCGCGCGAGGCTCTGGTTGATCGAGCGGACGTAATTGACGATGTCGGCCGGCCGGAGCTGCGGTTCGGGCCGGTCGGGAGCGGCATCGGCACCAGCCGTCCGCGTCCACTCCTGCGTCTGCTCGGCGATCGAGAAGGAGATTGCCTGGCCGAGGACGTCGCGGCGGCGGATATGGACATAGATCGAGCGCCCGAACACCGGCTCGAGGAGGTTCTTCCGGGCGAGGTAGTAGAGCTGCTCCCAGGCGAGCTTCACGAGGCAGATCCTGCCGGCGAGCTGAGCCCCGTTCTTGACCTCCATGAGGTATTCGTCGAGCGCGTTGAAGCCGTTGTCGATGCTGGCGCGGATCACCTCGTCGAAGTTCAGGTACTCGCTCGGCGTATGGAAGAGGCCGGTCTGGAACAGCGCTTCGCCGAGAAGGTTCGAGCCGCTCCGGTTGGCGTAGCAGATGAAGCAGGTGCCGAGGTCGGGGCCGAGCCGGCTCGGATGGGCGGTCGATTCCCGGTCGCGGAAGAACTCCTCGATCCGGGTCTCGTGCACCGAGGGGCCGTAGTCGAGCGGGAACGCGGGCAAGGGCCGGCCGGCGATACCGGCGGGCCGCGGCGGCGGTGCGTCGGTGCCGGGCGGATCGCCGGGGCCGGGGAAGGGGTCGAAATCGTCGCGTTCGAGGCTAGGCAACCTTCTTGAGCCACAGGCTGGCGCCGGGGTTCTGGTTGAACCGCGGCAGGGTTTCGGGAAGGAGGTCCTGTCCGTGGAGCTGGAATAGACCGTTCATGAAGGTGACGCGGAACCTGTTGTTGTACATGAGGAAAGCGCGCACGGCGTATACCTCGTTCCACGAGTATTGGAGGTCGAAGATCCAGCGGTCGGGGTATTCGAACGGGTAGTGCATGTCGTGGAAGTGGACGATCACGCCCGGCTTGAGGGCGGGCAGGATCGAGAACAGTTCGTAGTGGACGTCGCTCCCCGTCTTGAGGACGTGGGTGGAGTCGATGAAGAGGACGTCGCCGACCGAGAGGCCGGCAAAGAGGTCGAGCGGCACCCCCTGCACGGGCTTCTCGATGATCGTCGTGATCCGCGCGTCCTCAGGGCGGAGGCGGCTCTTCAGCCGCTCGGCATAGGGCTCGATGCAGGTGATCGTCGTCGGCAGCCGGTGCTCATCGATGGTGTCGAGCATCACCGCGGTCGAGAAGCCCGAGCCGATCTCGACGATCCGCGCCGGCCGGTTCTCGATGATCATCGCCCGGAGGACGACCGCGTCGCCGATCGGAAAGATCTCGTTGTGGGCGTAGTAGCGCCAGCGGCCGTCTTCCGTGTCGGGGAAAGGGGTCGAGCGGATGCTGCGGGCGTTCGCCTGCCACCAGCGCCGCATTTCCTTCACGTCGAGCGTGATGCCGGCGATGTCGGCCGGGTCGATCTTCCGGTTCGGTGCCCGGGCGCCGGTGAGTTCGCGCGGATCGACCACAGGCGAGTAGTAGTGACCGGGTGGGTGCGCGGGTGACAGGCCTTTGAAACGGTTGACGAATTCGGTGCTGGTGATGAAGCGCTGGATCAGCTCCTTCTCGCTCATCCCGGCGAGGAGGTTTCTTGCCCAGGCCTCGATCTCGTGCTCGCCGGCCTGCCGCCGCATGATCTGGCGGTAGAGAAGCTCGACGAACGCCTTCGCGGACTGCTCCGCCGTGGGCGGGGCTGCCGTCGGTTGCGGTCCGGATGCCGCGGCCACGGCCACCGGAGCGGGGGCTGGGGCCGGAGCTGGAGGCGGCTTGTCCGACGGAGGTTTCTCGGCGGCGCGCGGGGCGCCCGTTCTTGCGACGGGCGTCAGCACGGCGGATCCGGAACGAGCCATCAGGGTGCCCTCCGCCAGGTGCCGTTGCGGGTCTCGTCGCCGGCCGCCGATTTCGCGCCGGCGATCACTTCGGCCTCGGTCGCCTGGCTTCCGAGGCCGGTCCTGCTGGCGACCGTGCGCGCGGGCCGCTTCGCCTCGTGGCGTTCGCCCGCGGCCCCTTCCGTCACTTCCACGAGCGCGAAGTTCGCGTGCGGGAGGCGACCCTCGGCATAGCCGACGAGGTCGAAATGCGCCTGCGCCGAGGGGAAGACGCGCTCGCGGACCGCGATGCCGACATCGGCATATTCGCTGAGATACCAGTCCTCCTGCACCTCGATGCGCATCGGCATCCGGTGCTCGAAGAAGCCGTATTTCCGGTAGTGCTCGGCCGCGTCGGCGACGCTGCCCGTTTCGATCGCCTTGGCGACGTCGGGATAGCGGCCGAGATACCACGCCTGGTCGACATAGACCTGGCCCAGCCGCGTGCTGAGGAGGTCCGACAGGAAGTGCTTGTTGACGGCCCAGTAGTCGTTCCGCGTCGACGGCACGACGACCTTGCTGTTCACGAGAGAAGCGAAAGTTCCGATAGCCATGAGTTTCAGCCCCCGAGAGTTCCAGTTGATTGTGTGGCCGGCTCTTCCGCGGCTCCCACCCCGCGGTAGACGCGCAGCATCGCGTTCGTCATCTCCTCCCGAGTGGCCGGCTTCCGGATACCGGCCTCGAGCTTCGCCCAGAGGCCCTCCTCGGTGACCGCCCGCCGCATCGTTTCGGCGAGCGCCCGCGCGTCCCCCACGGCGAACAGGAGCCCGTCCCGGTCGTGGCCGATGCGTTCGGCCATGCCGCCGACGTCGGACGCGATCACCGGTTTCCCGAAATTCCAGGCCTCGGAGATCACGAGGCCGAAGATTTCCCACCAGAGCGACGGGACGATGCACCAGTCGACGCGGCGCATCCGGCGCGGCAGCTCGTCGTGCGAATAGGCGCCGTTGAAGACGATGTTCCGTTCCGCCGCCGGCAGCGCTTCCTCGGCGGCGCGGAAGGCCTCGAACGCAGCGCGGAACTCGGGCGTCGCGTAGGCGAGGTTGTCGCCATTGATCTCGACGACGAAGTCGGTGACGCCGGACATCCGGAGGTGCGTGACCGCCTGGAAGATCACCTGGACGCCCTTGTTGTCCACCAGCTGGCCGAAGAAGCCGAAGCGTTTCCGCGGGCCGGACGGCTGGACGGAGGGCTCCGCATCGGGCGCCGGCAGCTGCTGGCCGTTGGTGACGTGCTCGATCTTCTCCCGCGGGATGCCCCAGCGGGCGTAGAAGTCGATCATGAACGCGCTCGGCACCGTGAAGCGGTCCACCTTGCCGAGATGCGCCTTCAGCCAGTTCTCCCGCATGAAGAACGATTCCGGCGAATGGTTGGGGAAGCACTGGTGGCAGCGCACCGCTGACGCGGTGGTGCAGAGCGAGCGGTCGAACGTCCGCACCATCTGGCCGTTCGCGTTGCAGATGCTCAGGAACTCGTGGAACGTGAAGACGATCTTCGCCTCCGGCAGCACGCGCCGCGTCGCCGACAGAAGGTCGATCCCGAGCGTCAGGAAGTGGTGGAAGTGGACGACGTCGGGCCGCGTCTCGGCGAGGAACTGGCAGAAACGCTCGACGAGCTCGACATTGCCCGAGCGATGCCACCAGTGATCGTATTCGCGCGACAGGAACAGATATTCGCCCGGCCGCTGGTCGAAGCCGGTGATGCGCGCGCCGCTCTTGAAAAGGCTCGGCCAGCGCTGATCGGCCGAGGCGAGGAGGGTCGCGTCGACGCCGTCGGTCGCGGCAAGGCCCTGGTAGAGCTCATAAGCGACCTGCTGGGCGCCGCCGCGGATCAGCTCGGGATGATAGAGGCTGACGACGAGGACTTTCAGGCGCGGGCTGCCGCGGCCGGGCTCGCCGGCGGCGGGCGAATCCGTGGCGATCGCCTTCATGCCGCTGCCGCCTTCCGCGCCGCGAAGGCGGGGTTCCGCGGTTCGGCTCCGAGAAGGCCGTGCTCCCCGGCGTATTCGAGCCACTTCCGGGTGAAGAGCCAGCGGTTCACGAGACTGCCGCCTTCGTGGACCGGAAGCCGCGTCGAGCCGCGGCCCTCGAGGTGCCAGAAGGGGACGTTGCGGAGGAACACCGGCTCGCCCTCGGCAAAGCTCCGGAGGCAGAGGTCGGCATCCTCGTAGTGGCCGAAGACGAAATCGGGCGAGAAGCCGGCGAGGCGCTCGTACCAGGGCCGGCGGACCACCATCAGCGCCCCGGTAACCGCGGGAACGGGCCGCGTGACCATCTGCTTTGCCGCCTCGGCCGGCGTGCCCTTGTCGTAGTGCTCGACGCGGAGGAGGCGGCGCTCGCTGATGACGTTGCCCGAGAACGAGATGCCGGTATCGGTCTCGAAATACATGCCGCCATGCATCAGCGAGCCGTCGTCGTAGTGGAGCGGCGTGCCGAAGAACGTGCCCCCGGCGCCGCTCGAAGCGCCGTCGAGGAGGGCCTCTGCCCACCCGGCCGAGCGCGGGAACACGTCGGGGTTCATGATGCAGACGACGCGGCTCCGGCAGTAGTCGACCGCGACGTTGTTGGCGGCGCCGAAGCCGGCATTGCCGGAAAGGATCACGAGCGTGATCGGGACATCGTAGAGGAGCGTCGCGATCCGCGCTTCCTTGACGAGCGTCTCGGCGAGCTCCGGGCTGTTGCTGACATAGACGAACTCGACGCCCCCCATCTTCGTCGCCGAATAGGCGGCGGCCTGGAGCATCAGGAACTCGGCGCGGCCGTAGAGGCAGACGACGACCGACATCCGGAAATCGGTCCGGTGGCCGAAGCGGATGACGTGCGGGCCGGCGGTCGCGCGGTTCACGACGGCGCGGTTGAGCGCGACGATGCCGTCGCCGATGCCGCCGTCGAGGAGGTTCGAGGCCTCGACCTGGACCGAGCCGACGTGCTCGTCCGCCACGATCTGGCCGAGCACGACGTTGCGGAGCTCCGCCTGCTCCACCTGGCGGAGGTGGGGCAGCTTCAGGGACTGGAGGCTCCCGTCGGCAAAGACGAACTCGATCGTGCAGCCGGCCTGGGCGGAGACGGCGAGGCCCTTCGCGCTGAAGTGGAGCCCCCAGAAGCCGAAGCGCGTGGCGGCGGTGACGCCGAGCGCCTGCTCGACGTCGCGGCGGCGGACGCGGGCGAGCTTCGGCGCGGCGAAGCTGACGTGCCAGGCGGGCGCAACGAGGCGGATGCCGGTCAGCTTCGCCTCGCGGTCGTCGATCCAGCCGACGACGAAGATGCCGCCGTCGGGCGAGACGGCCACGGCGTCGACGTTGAGCGCAACGGAGGTCGCGCGCGGCGCCTGCCAGTCCATCACGACGAGCCCGTCGTCGGCGAAGGCCGGCACGGCCGCAGGCTGCTCCGCCGTGAGCGCTTCGAGGGCGGCGAAATCCCTTGCCGACGACACGAGCTCGACGCTGCCGAGCCGCCGGCGCGCTTCGGTGACGCTGCAGGCGAGCAGGCCGGCGAGCGCCTCGAGCCGGACTTCGACGGGCGAGGCCGAACGGACGCGGGCGACGGCGGACGCGGCGCGGCCGTCCGCGAGTGCGATGACGACGCGGACCACCTCGTTCGGCGGCATGGCGAAGGCGAGATCGCCGGTGAAGGCAACGAGGCCGAGCCGCGACCCGGCCGGGGCGCGCAGCTCCGATTCGACGTCGGTCCGCTGCGTCCGCCGCAACTGGCCGCCGGAAAGGACGGCCTTCGACCCGCGCGCCTCGACGGTGACGCTGTCGATTGTGCTGCCGCGGTCGTCGATCCAGCCGCCGATGACGAGGTTCCGCCCCGCGGCGCCGACGAGGTCGATGCTGAGCCTGACCTTCTGGTCGCGCGGCCGGGCGCGTTCGACTTCCTCGAGGATCAGCAGGGCTTCGTCGTCGGCCGTCATGCGGGACTCCTTGCCGGCGCGGGGTCGCTCGCGGGGTTCGATGCCGCGGTGAGCGCGACGGCGAAGCCGGGCTCGTCGTGCGGCGAGAAGCCGTCGCGGAAGAGCGGGACGGTCACGGCGCCGCTGCGCGCCACCGCACAGGGCAGGCCGAGCGCATCGGCGCCGGCGGGGAGGAGCCCCGCCTCCTGCCACCAGTTCGCGAGCAGCGTGTGCATCGACCTGGCGGCCGGCCGGAGGACGAAGAAGGAGGGGTCGAACGGACGGGCGGAGGCGGTGCCTTCGCTCCGGTACCGGTCGAGGTGGCGGACGACGCCGGTGCGGGCATCGGGAAGGCGCGCGACGAGCCGGTCGGCGGCCTGGACGACGTCGTCCGACACCGGATCGAGGACGACCCCGAGATCGGCGTTTGCGGCCTCCATCCGCGCGAGGACCGGATCGAGGTCTGCGAGGATGACGACCTCCGGCTCATGCCAGACGACGAAGTCGTAGCCGCCGAAATAGGTCGACAGATGCGTCCGGGCGAAGGCGAGGGGCGCGTCCGGCCGTCCATCGGGCGCCGGCCGGAGCGGCACCGGCCGGTAGCCGGCCGGCGCCATCGCGCCCGCCGGGACGAAGCAGAAATACTCGACGCCCTCCTGGCGGATGCCGGCCGGGCTCGCCGTGCCGGCGCGGTGCGTGCAGACCGCGACGCGGAATGCGGTCGGCGCGGGGCGCTGCGGCGGCACGGCGAAGGTCGTGAGCGGGCGGCCGGGATGGGCGGTCCGCACCATGTTGTGGGCGACATCGACGCCGACGCAGGCGATTTCGTAGCCGAGGAGCGGCGGCACGGCGCCGACGAGGCGCTCGATCGCGTGGGCGGTGGTGCCGTCGTGCTGGCCGAGCTCGACGTCGAAATCCGCCGGCCGGAGTTTCAGGTCGAACAGTGGCCGCAGCGCCGCCGGCCGGGCCCAGAAGAACGAGCCGGCGGGATAATCGGGGCAGCGCGACGGGTCGGCCGCGAGTGCCATCCGCTGAAGGAGCGCGCTCGCGCCGTCGCGGTTCTGGCCCCAGGAGGGCTGCGCCGCGACGCTGGCTGAATAGGGCGGGAATACGAGGCCGAGTTTCGGATCGGCGGCGAACATGTCGACGATTTCGGCGACGACGCCGGGGCTGCCGAGCGTCGCGTGGAGGAGGAAGCGGCCCCAGTCGCGGTGCTGGCGGAGGTGGCGGGAGCGTTTCGTGTGGGCGTGGCAGAAGAGGTCGGCGCGCAGCACCTCGTCGCGGAAGCCGACGAGCCACGGCATCACGTCCCGGCCGCGGTTCTCGATCCGCCGCGCAACGACCGTGACGTCCTCGCCGAGCCGCTCGGCGAAGAATTCCTGCCAGATCTCCTCGGCCTCGCCGGTCGGGATCGAGAGGAGCAACGTGAAGCTCGCCGGTATGTTGCGGAGCGCCGCAAGGATCGTCTCGGCGTCGTCGACGTAGAAGAGGTGGACGTGGACGGCGATGCGTCCGACATCGGGCAGGGTTTTCGCCTGCCGGTCGAAGCGGGCGAGGCGCGTCACCGGGCCGTATTCCGGGCTGCCGAGGCGGAGCGTGCCAGGGAAAAGGTCCGTCACCCGCCGGCGGAGGCGGCCCGCCGGCCGGCCTTCTGCGCGGCCGTGGTGGAGGAAATGGAGGAACGCATTGGCGCCCGCCCGCGCCACGTCGGGGTTGTCCTCGAGGTAGCCGCGCGTGCTGAAGGAAGGGCCGGGGTCCTTGCCTTCATATGCGCCGATGGCGGCGAAGTGCTCGATCGCGTCGAGCCCGGTCGCCGCGTGCTCGGGATAGGTCGACGCATACCAGTCCGCGTCGAAGAGGTCGGATGCGGCCATGAGGCGGAGGTCGTGGTCTTCCGCAGGCGGCGGGCGGACGATCGGCCGCCCCCGCGGAATGACGAAAGGCGGCGGCGCTTCGCCCGCGGCGGCTTCGGCACGGCGGCGGAGGTGCTCCAGAACGTCGGGACGGCGGCGGGGGTCGAGCCCGGCGCCGAGCATGGCGTCGACGAAATGGGCGAGGGGCGTCCGGTCCGCGAGCGCTTCGGCGCCGACGCTCCGGACGTAGTGCCCGGTTCCGAACCAGCGGTTCGGATCGAGGCCGTTCCTGCCGCCGATGCGGACGTAGTGGGCCAGCGCGGCCTCGCGGCCGAGGAGGCCGGCATTGGCGGCAGCGTACCAGTCGGCGTCGAAGAGGCCGGACCAGAGGATGAGCTCGAGATCCCGGTCGGGCGGCGGCTGCCCGTCGTCGCGGCGGCGATCGATCCGCGCTTCGGCGGTGGCGCGGAGTCGCGCGGCAAGGCCGGACCGGGCCCGCACCGGCCGGGCCGCCATGGGGTTCCCGTGGGGCAGGGCGGTCATGCGGTCGCCGCCATGCGCGACGCCGGCGCGCGGCGAAGCAGCGGGGTCGCGACGCCCGCGAAGGCGTTCAGCCATGCGGCGGGGAGGCGCGGCCGCGAACGGCGCGCGAGGAGGCCGAGACTGGTGCCGGCGCCGGCGGTCATGGCACGAACGATTGCCGCCGCGAGATCGTCGGCGGTTGCCGACACCGGCAGGACCACGTCGCCGACTTCGGCCTCGACGATCTCGCCGAGCCCGTCGTCGGAGAGGAGGAGCGGGATCGCGCCGAGGCGGAAGGCGCGGAGCGCGCCGCGCCAGCCGGCCTGTTCGGGGCGGAGGTCGAGGCAATAGTCGGCCGAACGGATCGTCCGCTCGATTTCGCGCGGCGTCATCGCACCGGCGTCGATGACGGTCGTCGCCACACCGGGCTCGGCGGTGATCGCTGCCGCAAGGCGATCGACGGGGCCGGCAGGGCTGCCGGCGTGGACGATCACGAGGGACGGGACCGCCTCCGGCGCGGGCGCCCCGGCCGGGAGGATCGCCGCGCCGATGCCGAGGTGGCGCTGAAGGAGGGTGGCGGTCGCCGCGTCGAGGCAGAAATGGCGGGCGATGCGGCCGTCCTGCAGCGCCACGCGACCCTCGGGCGTTCCGATCGCGTCCTCGACCTCGGCGGCGGAGCGGGCGAGGTGGACGATCGGCTGGCCATCGGCGAGCGCCGCGGCGCGAGCGAGGTCGCGCCAGCTCCGAATCACGAGGACGTCGAACGCCGCCGCGGCGTCCACGGCGGGCGCGAGCACGAACGGGCCGGCGTCGGCGTCGGGTGCCGACACCCCGGTGACGCCGCGGAAGCCGTCGCGTCCGTTCGCCTGGAACACGCCGATGCGTAGTGCGGGGAGAGGCGCCGCCGTACCATCGGCAAGGCGGCGGAGGAGGGTCGCGGCGGCAGCGCGCTGCGGAGCGGTTTCGGACCAGCGGCGGAGACCCGCGAGAAGGCGCGTCACCTCCGCCTCGCCATGCAGGCGAAGGAGGATGTCCTTGCCGAGGGCGGAGAGCTGCTGGCGGCGCGTGGCCCCGAAAGACTGCGACTTCACGTGGTGGACGTAGAGGGTGTCGGCGACGCGGGCGCCGAACCCCGCCGCGGCGGCGCGAAGCGCATAGTCGAGCTCCTCGCCGAACCCTTCGGCGAAGGCGACGCCGTCGAAGAGGCCGATCGTCCGGACGAGGTCGCGCCGGACGGCAAGGCAGAAGCCGTTGACCGCGGGGATCGACGGACTTTCCGGTGCAATGGTCGCCGTGAGCGCCGCGTTGACGGCCTCGACGTCGACGTCCGCCGGCAGGTCGTTCGCGGCATAGCCGGCAATCGCCGGATTTTCCGGGATCGACTGGACCGTCGCGGCATTCGACCATGGCCCGGCAAGACCGGTGCGCGGGTCCGCGAAGGGGGTGACGAGGCGGTCGAGCCAACCCTGGGGCACGACGGTATCGCTGTTGAGGAGCACCACCACGTCGCCGGTCGCGGCAAGGAGAATCTGGTTGGCGCTCGCCGTGTAGCCGAGGGTTCGGCCGTGGACACGACACTCGGCGCCGGCGGCTTCGGCCCAGGCCTCGACGCGGGCGGCAAGGTCGACGTCCTCGCCGTCGCAGACGAGGATGAGCTGATCGTATCCGGCCGCCGCCACGACGGAGGCGAGGCAGCGCCACAGGAAATCGCCGCCGGCGAAAATGGTGATCCCGACCGAGACGCGGAACCGCGGCGGCCGGACCGGCCGAACGCGCGCGTCGGGCGGCTCGGTCAGCCCCTGGACCGCGAGACGTTCGAGCTCGGTGAGGCGCCTGTCGGTACTGTCGCTCAGGCGCCGCACCGTCTCGGCGAGGATCCGATCCCGGTCGATGCCGGAGAACGGCGACGGGAATGAACGCAAAGTGCTGACCCGTTGGGACGAGGGCCTAGCTGAGGTCGCCGGCAAGGGCGAGCTGTACCGCCGCGACCGTGATCACACCGGCCTCGATCGCCTCCTGGAGGGCGGCGACGAAGATGGCCGTGATCCCCGGAATGGTGGGATAGGCCGCCGCGAGTTCCTCCGGCGTCGGAAGCGCCGTGCCGCCGGCGGCGATGTAGGCGGCAATCGCCGCCGCAAGGGCCGCCTGGATGTCCGATGGCAGCGCCGTCGGCCCGAGGGCTGCGAGCTGCGCATCGAAGAACGCGAAGAACGACAGTTCCTGTGCCAGGGCCGGCGAGATGCCGAATGCCTGCCGGAAGGCATTTCCGAGCGCGGTGTCGTCGAGCCCTGCGAAGTCCACCGCCTTCTGGGCGATGCCGCCGCCGGTCACCAGTATGGCGACGGACGCGACGCTTGCGCCCAGCCATCTCCAAAGACGCTTCATCGAAGCCTCCAATTCCGCCAGCTGGGCCGAAGGTACGCATCGCTCGTCGCGCCTCTCACCTGCCGGAAGGGACAGGGTGCCAATCCGAGGCCGGAATCGGGAAAGAAAACCTTCCGTCATCAACCGACCGGCAACTACAAACTTCCGTCGGGAGGTCATTGACTGGAACCAAAGACGGACACAAAGATCAGGCGACAACGAGTGTGGCCGGATGATTGGCCGCGGGCCGAACGGTCATAAAGATAGATTTTCGATATGAATTCACCGGGCCGCGCGCGTGATCTCGTCTTCGTGCATATTCCGAAGACAGGAGGAACGTCCGTGCGGAAGGCGCTTACATCTTCGGGAAGATGGGATCACAACTTTCTCGACTATGGTGAAACCTCCGTCGAAACAAGTGAAACCATCCGATCTGTGATGTATGGAACATCGCCGGCGAGGCTGAAGACAGCCGTCGGCAGAATGGAGAACGTGCTCGTCTCAGGTCATTTTGTCGCAGACAAGTACGCGGGGCAGTTTCCCCATGCAACCCTGGTGACCTTTCTCCGCTATCCGGTTCACCAGGTGCTGTCGCATTTCCGGCACCACGTGGCACGTCTTGGATTCAGCGGCGGACTTGGCGAATTCTGCAGAAATCCATCGTTCTGCAATCTGCAGTCGCGCTACCTCGGTGATGTTCCGATCGATCGGTTCTCTTTCGTCGGTCTCCTCGAATGTCTTTCACTCGACATGATTACGCTTTCCGACCTCGTTGGAGCGAAGCTGCAGCTCCTTCACCTGAACAGGCTCGAGGTACTACCTTCGATCCCGGTTTCGCAGAAGCAGATCGCCATGATCGAGGAAAGCAACGCCGACGACATGGCACTCTATGCTGCGGCGCTGGCGCTGCGGAGCCGCAAGCGGGTTGCGGCCGGGGGAGTCGAGAATGTCCCGCGCTGACGATGCCGAGCGGCTGAAGGTGCTCTCGGCGCGCATAGCTGTGCTGCGCCAAGAGCTTGCCGAAATGCGCGCCGAGCGCGATGCGGTGGTGTCGCGGCTGCGCGCCTTGCCCGGCGGGACCGATGGCGGGTCGCGGATCGCGGTGAAAGTCTCCTATGGCGAGGACGGCGAGGGGCTCTTTCTCGCCGACATCCCGAAGGCGCGTCCGGCTGCGGCGCCGCGGCCCGCGCCCGGCGCATCAGCGGTCGATCCGGACGTGGAGGATCGCTAGCGCCGTCCCGGTGCCGCAGGCGTCGGTGGCGATCTCCTCGCCGAAGAGACGCAGCAGCGTCGCGGCGTCGAACGGAACGTTGCCGATGACGGCGAGTTCGCGCCCGTCGTCCGTCCGCAGCACGGCGCATGGCGCGCCGGGCGTAACGCGTCCGACCAGTTCCTGGACGCCTTCGGTCGGGTCGGCGGCGGCGGCGGGCGGCCCGAAGCGGAGCGAGAATGCGTCGGCGGGCAGGTCGCCCGTCCGGACGAGAAGCTGCCGCGCCGCCCAGCCGTCGATGTTTTCGTAGCGGATCTGGCACCAGCCGAAGGCATCGCAGTTCGAGACGGTGACGCGCCCGGAGGGCGGGATGATTCCGATGATCGCCGCCTCGGTGCTGGGGGCGGCACGGATGTTGAGTTCGCCGGTCGCGCGGTAGGTCCCGGCATCGGCCTGTGCGAAGGCGCTTCCCGGCGCGAGGGCGAGCGCGAGGGGCAATGCGAGGGCGAATCCGCGCCGCGATCCGGGGCGCAGGCGGGCGCTCGCGGGCATTGCGGGCGGCGGCGCGGACGCCGTCCGGCGGATGGCTAGAGCACCTCGAAGCAACCGGACGTCACCATCTGCCGCGTATCGGGGTTGAGGTTGAGGTTGCAGAGGAGAAGCACCGGCGTCGTCTCGCGGTAGTTCACGAGGAGCGCCGTGTAGCCGCCCTGGATCGGCACGAAGGAGAGCACCTGATAGCCCGCCGCGACGAGCTGGCCGACCGACTGGCCGGCAATCTGTGCGGCGGCGGGTCCGGCGATCGCCACCGCGAACCCGGCTGCAAGGGCCAGCCGCCGCAATGCGGGCCGCACTCCCAGGTCGAGAAGTCTCCGCATCGGCCTTCTGCTCCATGCTGCGCCGCGTCGCCCTGGGAGAGTAAGAAGCCTCGGCCGGTGCAGCCACCTGCTCGACCGCCCAGTGGCGGTATCGCGGCGCTTCGGCTACGGATGTCATTTCCGGGAATGCCGCCTCCGCGAGAGCGTCCCGCCCCCCCCCCCCCCGCACCCGTTCGTCTTCTGCTCGAGCGTCCTTGGCAGGCGCTGAATCGCTCAGCGCCCGTTCAGCAAACTTCGGCCAAGGTCCCGGCGGGTGGGGCAACCGAGGAGGCCGTCCGTGAAACGCCTTGCCATATCGCTCGCCGTGCTCGCGTCGCTTTCGGCTGGTGCCGCCTTCGCCGAGGCGCCGTCGCCGACCGTCCTTGCCGAAAGCATCCCGCCGAATTGCACGCTCGACCCGTGGACCGGCAAGCTGACCTGCCACATCTGGCCGACCTGCACGATCGATCCGTGGACCGGCAAGATGACCTGCCCGGTGCCGAGGTTCACCGCGAGGCTTCAATAGCTTCGGCGAAGGCCGCTGGTGACCCCGGCGCGATTCGAACGCGCGGCCCCCAGATTAGGAATCTGGTGCTCTATCCTGCTGAGCTACGGGGTCGCCGTCCCTTCCGGGCTGCTTCGGCCAGCGCGGCGGACACTACCAAGCGGGGCGGCGCGCGCCAATGCGCCGTTGCGGTCAGCCGCCTCCTGGCCGTGACGCCGCCATGTTCGCGCGGCAATCCCCGTCGCAGTCGAGCCCACGGAGCGCCATGCGCCTCGCACCCGCCATTCTCTCATCCGTCCTTGCCGCCGCGGTCGCGCTGCCGGCGCTGGCGCAGCCGGTGCCCGTGGAGGTGATCGCCGGTGTGCCGTTTCCTCTCCGGGTCGGCGGCGAGGCGGCGATCGAGGGAACCTCGATCCGTCTCCGCTTCGACCGCGTGACCGGCGACAGCCGCTGCCCGATCGACGTGATGTGCGTCTGGGCGGGCGTGTTCGAAATGGTGCTGGTGGTCGACGCCGGCGGAGGACGGCCCGCGACGGAAGTGACCCTCGATACGCTCGGCCAGGAGGGGACGGCGTCCGGGTTCCATTTCGTCCTTCTGGAGGTCAAGCCGTCCCGGCGCGCGTCCCAGCCGTTCGACGCGGCGACCTATGCGGTGCTTCTCCGCGCCGACGCGATCTTCTGAGTCTTTGGCTTCTGGGCTCCCGGCGGCGCGGCGCGAAGGGCCGGCTGCCGCTCAGTAGCGGAACTGCTCGGTGAGGATGCGCTCGTCCCAGGAGTGGTCCGGGTCGAACAGGATGATCGAGCGTTTCGCCCGGTCCTGGCGGATGTCGACCGCGACGACCGACTTCATCTCGGTGTGGTCCGCGACCGCGTTCACCGGCCGCTTGTCGTTGTCGAGCACCTCGATCCGCACCTCGGCGCGGTTCGGGAGCAGTGCCCCGCGGAACGAGCGCGGGCGGAACGGGCTGATCGGCGTCAGCGCGAGGAGGGGGGCGTTGATCGGCAGGATCGGGCCGTGCGCCGAGAGATTGTAGGCCGTGCTGCCGGTCGGCGTCGCGACGAGGACGCCGTCGCAGATCAGCTCCTCGAGCCGCACCTTGCCGTCGATCATGATGCGGAGCCGCGCCGCCTGATAGGACTGGCGGATCAGCGACACCTCGTTGAAGGCATGCGCCTGCCGCACTTTTCCCTCGACGTCGCGCGTCGTCATCGCGAGCGGGTGGATCGTCGTCGGCTCGGCCGCGGCGAGGCGCTCCGGCAGGCGTTCATCGGAGTATTCGTTCATCAGGAAGCCGACGGTGCCGCAGTTCATGCCGTAGATCGGCCGGCCGGTGCTCATGAAGCGGTGCAGCGTCTGCAGCATGAAGCCGTCGCCGCCGAGCGCGACGATGTGGTCGGCACGGTCGGGCGAGACGTTGCCGTAGCGCTCGGAGAGGCGCTGCTCGGCCGCCACCGCTTCGGCGGAGCCGCTGGCGATGAAGGCGATCGATCCGGTCTTGCCGGCGGAGGACTCGGCCATGCCTGCTGCTCTTGTGCCCCGACGCGGCTGCACCTAGCACGGGGTTTTCGCGGGGAACAGCGAGGGCGGGATGACGGCAGCCATCGACACGTCCGGGACCGCGGTCTCGGTCTACGCGACCTTCCCGGACGTCGCGACGGCGGAGGCCATCGGGACGGCCATGGTCGAGGCGGGCCTCGCCGCCTGCGTCAACATCCTGCCGGGGATGCGGTCGATCTACCGCTGGAACGGCGCCGTCGAACGCGGCGAGGAGGCCGTCGCCTTCTTCAAGACGAGGGCCGGGCTCGCCGGGCGGCTCAGCGCGGCGATCGCGGTGCGGCATCCCTACGAAACGCCGGCGATCCTCGTCCTTCCGATCATCGGCGGCGACACGCGGTATCTCGACTGGATCATGGCGGTGACGCCGAACGAGACGCCGTCAGGTCCCGCACCATGAAGACGGAGTCGCGGTAGTCGGGGACGGTCCGGTAGTGCCGGGCGGCGTCCGCGGCGGGCAGCGGGGAGGGGTCGAATCCGGCCGCCGCGTATGCCCGGATCGCGGCGGGGTTCCGCGCCGACGGCTGGAGGACGACCTCCCCGACGCCGGCGCCGTCGAGCACGCGGCAGAGCGCGAGCAGCGCCGCCGGGCCGAAGCCGCGGCCGAGGACCGCCGGGCCCGACAGCCACAGGTCGATCTCGGCCGCGCGCCGGCCCGAAGGGGTGGTCACGAGTTCGTTCTGCGCGATCGCGCCGACCCGCTCGCCGGCCGCCTCGATCACGAACATCCTGCCTGCTTCGGGCCGCTCGTGCGTCCAGAAATGGCGCTCCCAGTCCGACGTGAACTCGGCAAGGGTCGGCACCGGGATTTCGGGAAAGAGCGGCGGTCCCATCATCCGCTCGACGATGCCCGGCGCCGTCATCCACCCGTGGACCATCGCCCGGTCGGCGAGGGTCGGCATCGTCAGGCGGACTTCGGCGCGTATCGGCGGCATGCTGCGACCTTAGCCGTCATGGCCGGACGGCCCAACCGCGCGATTCCCTGATGGAGCATGATCTTTTCGAAGAACCGGCAGCCACTTCCTCGGATCATGCTCTAAAGGTTGTCGCCGCGGCAGGCCCGGCTATCGTGCGCCGCGCCAGAAGAGGGAATGTCATGGCCGAGACGACCGCACGCATCATCGACGGGACCGCGATCGCCGCCGGCATCACCGAAGCCGTCCGGGGCGCGACCGGAACGCTGAAGGCGGCGGGAGTGACGCCGGGCCTTGCGGTGGTTCTGGTCGGCGCCGACCCCGCGAGCGAGGTCTATGTCCGCAACAAGGGGAAGACGGCTGCGTCGCTCGGCTTCCACTCGGTCCAGATCAACCGGCCGGCGACGATCGGCGAAGCCGAGCTCCTCGCGCTGGTGGACGAGCTGAACCGCGACCCGGCGATCCACGGCATCCTCGTCCAGATGCCGCTGCCGCAGCACATCGATGCCGCGAAGGTCATCGAGGCGATCCGCCCGGAGAAGGACGTCGACGGCTTCCACCCGATCAATGTCGGGCGCCTCGCCACCGGATCGCGCGGCAACGCGCTCGTGCCGTGCACGCCGGCCGGGTCGATGATCCTCGTCCGCCATGCGCTCGGCCCCGATATCGCCGGGCTCCGGGCGGTCGTCATCGGCCGGTCGAACATCGTCGGCAAGCCGGTGGCGCAGCTCCTCCTCCAGGAGAACTGCACGGTGACGATCGCGCACAGCCGGACGCGGGACCTTGCCGCGGTCGTCCGCGAGGCGGATATCGTCGTCGCCGCCGTCGGCCGTCCGCGGCTCGTCCGCGGCGACTGGGTGAAGCCCGGCGCCACCGTGATCGACGTCGGCATGAACCGCATCCCGGCGCCGGAGAAAGGCGAGGGCCAGACGCGGCTCGTCGGCGACGTCGCCTTCGACGAGGCGGCCGCGGTGGCGGGCTGGATCACGCCGGTGCCGAAAGGCGTCGGGCCGATGACCATCGCCATGCTGATGGCGAACACCGTGACCGCCGCAAGCCGCATCGCCGGCCTGCCGGAGGCGAGTTTCTAGGGCGAGCCGTCCGCCGGCATTTGTCGTTCCGCATCAACCTGCCTTCCACCAATCCTCGTGCAGGCTCCCGGCGAGAAGTCGTCGGGGCGGTCGTGCGGGAACCAGCGCTCGTTCATTCGCGGACGGAGGAGGCGGACGCGCGGCTTCGCAGCGTCAGGCGCCGGTTGCGGAACGTTCGGCGGCGCTTCGAGAGATCGCGGCGCCGGCCGGCGATATGGCGGTTCGCGGCCGTCGTCGGAGGAACCGCAATCGCGGGCTTCGCCGGCGTCGCGGCATTCCTCCTCGTGGGCGGCTGACGGCACGCCAGCGCCGACAACGGCACGACAGGCCGATGACGGAACACGGCCGGCTTATCTCTACCTCCGCGGTCGTGATAAGCTGCCCCTCCATGATCTCCCAGAAGGCCAAATATGCTCTTCGGGCGCTTGTCGCGCTTGCGCGGGCGGACGATTCGCTCGTCATTTCCGATATCGCGGAAACCCAGAAGATTCCGCGGAAATTCCTCGAACAGATCCTCCTCGACCTGAAGCATCACGGGCTCGTCCATTCGCGTCGGGGGCGGCTCGGCGGGTATGGATTGCTACGGCCGGCCGACCAGATCACGTTCGGGCAGGTGCTCCGCCTGATCGACGGCCCGATCGCGCCGCTGCCGTGCCTCAGCCGCATCGCCTACCGCCGCTGCGAGGACTGCCAGGACGAGAAATCCTGCGAGATCCGGCGGGTGTTTGCGGCGGTGGCCGAAGCCTCGCGCGACGTCCTCGACCGGGCGACGATCGCCGATGCCGTCGCCGGGATCGCGACCGATCTGTCCTATGAAACGCCGCCGCGGACGGCTTCGTCCCGCTCGTAGCGGCGCCGCGACCCCGCGGAAGGGGAACGATTTTCTCCGGTCGGCACAGAATTCGGTCGGGCGTTTGCCGCCTCCCGCCAAGGCAGGCGGTCGCGTCCGTTCCAATACACGACTAAGCAGGTAGGATTTCAGGTGTTAGATGTCCCTGGCCCGGCCGATCGCGATGGCGACCGCCGGACCGAAACCCGGAGCTACCCCATGTCGAACCGCTTCCTCACGCCGCGCCGCCGCTTCCTCGCCGGTGCCGCCGCGATCGTCGTCGCCGGCGCCGTCGTCGCCACGTCGGCCTACGCGCAGAATCTCACCCTCCTCAACGTCTCGTACGATCCGACGCGCGAGCTCTACGAGGCCTACAACGAGGCCTTCGTGGCGCACTGGCGGGAGACCACCGGCCAGACCGTCACCATCCAGCAGTCGCATGGCGGCTCGGGCGCCCAGGCGCGCTCGGTCGTCGACGGCAACCAGGCCGACGTCGTGACGCTTGCCCTCGAAGGCGACATCAACCTCATCGCCGCGGCCGGCCTCATCGACCCGAACTGGCGGACGCTGCTGCCGAACAACTCGGCGCCCTACACCTCGACGATCGTCTTCGTCGTCCGCGCCGGCAACCCGAGGGGCATCCACGACTGGAGCGACCTCGTCCGCGAGGACGTCGACGTCATCACGCCGAACCCGAAGACCTCTGGCGGCGCGCGCTGGAACTTCCTCGCCGCCTGGGCCTTCGCCGAGAGCCAGAACAATGGCGACCAGGCTGCGGCGCAGGAGTTCGTGCGCCAGCTCTACGCCAACGTCTCGGTGCTGGACACCGGCGCCCGCGGTTCGACGCAGACTTTCGTCCAGCGCGCCACGGGCGACGTGCTGATCGCCTGGGAGAACGAAGCCCACCTCACCGTGCAGGAGTTCGGCGCCGGTGAATTCGAGATCGTGGTGCCGTCGCAGTCGATCCTCGCCGAGCCGCCGGTCGCGGTGGTGACGCGGAACGCCGAGGCGCACGGCACGACGGCCGTCGCCACCGCCTATCTCGAATACCTCTACTCGCCGGAAGGCCAGCGCATCGCCGCCGAGAACTACTACCGTCCGTCGGTCCGCGACGGCATCGACGCGGCGCTCCTCGCCAACTTCCCCGAGATCCCGCTGACGACCATCGAGCACTTCGGCGGCTGGGCCGAGGCGCAGCCCCGCTTCTTCGGCGACGGCGCCATCTTCGACCAGATCTACGTCCCGGCGCCTTAGAGCCGGCCGTCATCGCTGCCGGGCCTCCCCGAGGAGGCCCGGCAATCGTTTTCGCGTACTCGCTTCGTCGTCCAGCCGAAGAGCCGGACGGTGGCGGGGCAGGGGACCGAACCCGACGTGCCAGCCGTTCTCCTCCTCGCTTCGACGGGCGATCTCGACACCCGCCGCGCGCCTTTCGCGGGTTGGGCGCGCTCTCTGAAGCGTCCGCGGGAGCGCAGATCGCCGGTCGCCCGCGCGACGAAGCCGCTGCCGGCGCCGCGCCCATTTCGTGCTAGCGATCAGGCATTTCCGTCCCGACTCTCGTTCGACGGATCGCGCATTCCGGGCCGGAATGAGAATGCTTTTCCCGCCGCGCCGGTGTTTGCGGCTGGCAGCATTCGCGTTTCTGGGGAAGGATGCCATAGCCGTTCTGGGCAATACACGACTAAACAGCTAGGGTTTGTCGCCTTAGATGCAATCCTTCAAGCCGTACCGCTCGCAGCCGCGACGGGGCCGCAGAGCAGGGCTTTACCGATGACGGCTCGCCGACTGGCGAACGGACGCGAGTTCCTCGTCGGCGCCATCGCCGCGGTCGGCGTCATCATCATCGTCGTCCTCTTCACGATGTCCGGGCGGAGCGTCGCGCTCCTCAACGTCTCCTTCGATCCGACGCGCGAGATGTTCGAGGAGTACAACGCCGCCTTCGCCGCGTTCTGGCGCGAGGAGACCGGCCAGCGCGTCAGCGTCCGCCAGTCGCATGGCGGGTCCGGTGCCCAGGCGCGCGCCGTGGTCGACGGCCTCGAAGCCGACATCGTGACGCTTGCGATCGAGGGCGACGTCGACCTTCTCGCCGACGCCGACCTCATCGACCGCAACTGGCGCTCGCTGCTGCCGCACGGCAGCGCGCCCTACACCTCGACGATCGTGTTCGTCGTCCGCGCCGGCAACCCGCTGAACATCAGGGATTGGGACGATCTCGTCCGGGACGACGTCGCCGTCATCACGCCGAACCCGAAGACCTCCGGCGGGGCACGCTGGAATTTTCTCGCCGCCTGGGCCTATGCCGAGAGCCAGAACGGCGGCGACGAGGCGGCGACGCGCGATTTCGTCCGCCGGCTATACGCCAACGTCGCCGTCCTCGACACCGGCGCCCGCGGCTCGACGCAGACCTTTGCCCAGCGCGGCACCGGCGACGTCCTGATCGCGTGGGAGAACGAGGCGCACCTCACGGTGCGGGAGTTCGGGGAGGGGACGTTCGAGATCGTCGTCCCGTCGCAGTCGATCCTCGCCGAGCCGCCGGTCGCGGTGGTGACGCGATACGCCGAAGCGCGGGGCACCGAGACCGCCGCGGAGGCCTATGTCGAATACCTCTACTCGCCGGAGGGCCAGCGGATCGCGGCCGCGCACTTCTTCCGCCCGTCGGAGCCGACGCTCGTCGCACCCGCGGCGCTCGCCGCCTTCCCGGACATCCCGCTGACGACGATCGGGCATTTCGGAGGCTGGGCCGAAGCACAGCCGCGGTTCTTCGGCGACGGCGGTATCTTCGACCAGATCTACGCCCCGGCACCCTGACGGCAGCTCGGAACGATGGCTCGCACCCTCACCCAGTCGCGCTTCCGGAAGCCGAGCGTCATCCCCGGCTTCGGGCTGACGTTCGGATTCGCCGTCACCTATCTCTCGCTGATCGTCCTCATCCCGATCGCCGCGCTCATCCTCAAGAGCGCTTCGGTCGGCTGGGACGAGTTCTGGCGGATCGCCACCGACGGCCGGACGCTCGCCGCCCTCCGGACGAGTTTCGGGCTCTCGCTGATTGCAGCGCTCGTCAACATGTTCTTCGGGCTGATCCTCGCCTGGGTGCTGACGCGCTACCGCTTCCCCGGCCGCCGCCTCATCGACGCGATGGTGGACCTCCCGTTCGCGCTCCCGACGGCGGTCGCCGGCATCGCGCTCGGCTCGCTCTACGCCGTCAACGGCTGGATCGGCGGCTTCTTCGATTTCCGCATCACCTACACCGCGATCGGCATCACCATCGCGCTCATCTTCGTCGGGCTGCCGTTCGTCGTCCGCACCGTCCAGCCGGTGCTGGAGGACCTCGACAAGGAGCTCGAGGAGGCGGCGGCGACGCTCGGGGCAGGGCGGTGGAAGACGATTTTTCGCGTCATCCTGCCGCCGCTCCTGCCCGCGGTGCTGACCGGCTTCGCGCTCGCCTATGCCCGCGCGGTCGGCGAGTACGGCTCGGTCGTCTTCGTCTCGCAGGGCATCCCGTACCGGAACGAGATCGCGCCGCAGCTCATCGTCATCAAGCTCGAGGAATCGGCGTCCTACGGGCCCGCCGCGGTCATCGCGACGGTGATGCTGGCGCTCGCCTTCCTTCTCCTCCTTTGCATCAACCTTCTGCAGGCCTGGGGCCGACGGAGATTTGGCAGTGCCGGCTGAGAAGGTCTTCGTCCCGCCCGACTATCAGCGCCCGACCGAGTCGCCGCCCGAGGTCGCCGCGATCCCGTTCCGTCAGCGGAGCGCGGTGACCGAACCGGTCTGGGTCCGTACGATCCTGATCGTCGTCGCCGTCGGGTTCGTCGGCCTCTTCCTCCTCCTGCCGCTCGTGTTCGTGTTCGTGCAGGCGTTCAGCATGGGCTTCGGCGAGTATTTCGAGCAGCTGTCGGAGCCCTACGCGCAGTCCGCGATCAGGCTGACGCTCCTCGTCACCGCCATCGCGGTGCCCGCCAACCTCGTCTTCGGCATTGCCGCCTCGTGGGCGATCGCGAAGTTCGAGTTCAAGGGCAAAGCCTTCCTGATCACGCTGATCGACCTGCCGTTCTCGGTGTCGCCGGTGATCGCGGGCCTCGTCTATGTGCTCCTCTTCGGCGCGCAGGGCTATTTCGGGCCGTGGCTCGAGGCGAACGACATCCAGATCATCTTCGCCGTGCCCGGCATCGTGCTGGCGACGATCTTCGTCACCTTCCCGTTCGTGGCGCGCGAGCTGATCCCGCTGATGCAGGAGCAGGGGACCGGCGACGAGGAAGCGGCGCTGTCGCTCGGCGCCTCGGGGTTCAAGACGTTCCTCTTCGTGACGCTGCCGAACGTGAAGTGGGCGCTCCTCTATGGCGTCCTCCTCTGCAATGCCCGTGCGATGGGCGAGTTCGGTGCCGTCTCGGTGCTGTCGGGCCGCATCCAGGGCTTCACCAACACGATGCCGCTCCAGATCGAGGCGGCGTCCAAGGAATTCTCGCGCACCGCCGAGGTCGCGGCATTCTCGATGGCATCGCTCCTCGCGCTGCTCGCGCTGGTGACGCTCATCCTGAAAACCTTCCTCGAGTGGCGGTACGCCGACCGCCTCAGCTCGTCCGCACAGGCTCACTAGGGAGAGGCGACGATGGAAATCCGCATCGCCAATGTCCGGAAAGAGTTCGGCCGGTTCCCGGCGCTCCACGACGTGTCGCTGAACATCCGCTCGGGCGAACTGATCGCGCTCCTCGGGCCGTCGGGGTCCGGCAAGACGACGCTGCTGCGCCTCATCGCCGGCCTCGAGCACACGACGGTCGGAAAGATCTATTTCGGCGACGAGGACGCGTCGCAGAAATCGATCCAGGACCGGAACGTCGGCTTCGTGTTCCAGCACTACGCGCTCTTCAAGCACCTCACGATCGCCGACAACATCGGCTTCGGCCTCAGGGTGCGCCCGCGTGCGACGCGGCCGAGCCGGAAGGAAATCCGCCGGCGGGCGTCGGAGCTCCTCGATCTCGTGCAGCTGCCCGGCCTCGACAGACGCCTGCCGCGGCAGCTTTCGGGCGGCCAGCGCCAGCGCGTCGCGCTCGCCCGGGCGCTCGCGATCGAGCCGCGCGTCCTTCTCCTCGACGAGCCCTTCGGCGCGCTCGACGCGCAGGTGCGGCGCGACCTTCGCCGCTGGCTCCGCGAGCTCCACGACAAGACCGGCCACACCACCGTCTTCGTCACGCACGACCAGGAGGAGGCGCTCGAACTCGCCGACCGCGTCGTCGTGATGAGCCAGGGCCGCATCGAGCAGGTCGGCGGCGCCGACGACATCTACGACGCGCCGGCGTCGCCCTTCGTCTTCTCCTTCATCGGCGAATCGAGCTCGCTGCCGATCCTCGTCCGCGACGGCGAGGCGTTCTTCGAGGACGAGCGGGTCTCGCTTCCGGTCCGCGACTGCGAGGCGGGCCCGAGCCGCCTCTTCATCCGCCCGCACGACATCGACGTCGTGGCGGACGGGGGCGGCACGTTCAGCGGCAACGTCACGATGGTGCGCCGGAACGGCGGCGGCCGGCGCGTTGAACTCGCGATCGGCAGCGGCGGACATCGGGTCGAGATCGAGGTGCCGGCGGAGGTCGCGCCCGCGATCGGCAGCACGATTTCGATCCGGCCGCGCCGCTGGCGCGTCTATGCCGACGCTGCGCCGACCGGCCCGGTGACGACGGCGGCCGCCATGAAGGCGGCGGAGCCGTCGCGCGCCGTCGCCGCCGAATAGGCGCGCGCTTCTCCTGTCGCGCCGCTCCCGTCTGATACTCCCGCTCGCGCTTTCGCGAGGAGTGTCGCGACCTGTACCGGGGCCGGCCGAAGGGGAAAGCTGAGACATAATCGGGGTTTGCCGGCAAACTCGTGCGACAGGAGGCGGGTAGGACGAGCGGGTCAGACAACCCCTCCCGGAGTCCTCCCAATGACCCGCACTGCCAAGTCCATCGCTGCCGCTCTTCTTCTCACCGTCGCTGCCGGCGGCGCCTTCGCCCAGACCGGCTACACCCGCGACACCGTCACCCAGGCTGATCCGTTCGGCGCGCTCCCCGTCGATCCGACGACGTTTGCCGTCACCGAAGGGTCGATCGCCGCCCTCGGCGCCACCGCGATCGCCGAGCTCAATGCCCGCTGCGACGTGGTCGTGTCGTGGCCGTCCTACTACGGCTGGGGCACGGCGGCGTTCTGCCAGAACATCCTCTACGCCCAGGGCCTGATCGGCGACCCGAATGCGCCCGACTCCAGCACCTCGGGCTGGGTTACGGTCGATTCGACCTCCGATGGCTGGGTGACGGTCGATTCGTCCTCGGACTGATCGCCGGCGACGAGCATGATCCGGTCACGTCGGATCACGCTCGTCGCCTGGTTCCTTGATTCGCATCCCGAGCCGAATTCATCCCGCTTCGCGGATGCCGCGGAGCGGGTTTCGTCGTTCTTGGGCGATGCCGTTTCCCGTGGGCTGAGACGCGCAGGCCTTGTGGCGGGCCGGCGCGACGGGCAATGCTGCCGTGATGACCGACCAGTCGATGACCGAGAGCAGGGGCGGCCGGCGCGCTTTCGTGGCGCTGTCCCTTGGCCTTGTGGTCATCGGCGGGCTCCTCGGTGCGCGGCTCCTCCTCGTCACGGTGGCAACGCCGAGCGACATCTGGCTGAGCGAGTTCACGCCGATGGTGGCCGCCGCCGATACCGCCGTCGCCTCGCCGATCGCGAACCTGGTTGCGCCGATCGTCCGCGATCCCGCGGTGGTCAGGACGCGGCTCATGGAGTGCACCGCCCGCGACGTTCCGCGCGAACTGGCGAATCCGTGCCTTGCCGTGGTGGAGGAGGGGCTCGCCATCCTGCCGACGTCGGCGGAGCTGTGGCTGGAGCGGGCGCGTGTCCTTGCCACGGACGGCCTTTTCGACGACCGCTTCTTCGAGAGCCTGCGGAAATCGCACGACGCCTCGCCGCGCGAGGGCTGGATCGCCGCGCAACGCCTTCCGTTCCTGCTGCGCCACGCCTCGAGGCTGCCGCCGGACCTGACGGAACTCATGGCGGCGGACCTCATGATGGTGCTCGGTGACTGGGATCTCGCCGCCCCCGTCGCAAGGGCCTATGTGACCGACCCGTTCCTCCGCGATTCGACCTGGGCGTTCGTCGAGCAGCACGCGTCGCTCGAGCAGCAGGAGTGGCTCATCGGGCGGATCCGGTACGAGATCTGAGACGACATGCTCGAGCAGGCCTACCGGGTTCTCTTCTACGCATTCCTGATCTGGGCGCCGATACCGCTCGGCAGCAACCGCGTGATCTTCTGGTCGATCAACGCGGTCTTCGCCGTCGGCATCTTCGTCCTTCTCGTTCTCGACGAATGGCGGAACCGGCGGTCGCGGACCGCCGTGCAGCGCACCGTCGTCGCGCTCCTTGCGATGACCGCGGTGCCGCTCGTCTGGATGATCATCCAGGCATTGGCGTTCGTGCCGTCCTTCCTGCAGGCGCCGTCCTGGTCCGATCTCAGCGTCCCCGACCTCGCCTGGTCGGGCGCCATCAGCGTCAATCCGGGAGCAACGCTGTCGGCGGCGTCGAACTTCGTCACCGTGGCGCTCACCGGCATCATCGCGGCGCGGATCGCGATGTCCTCGCGGCAGACGCTCGTCCTCCTCAATGTGGTCGTCGCGAGCGCCGCGCTGGTTGCCGGCTGGGGCCTCGCCGCCCGCTATATGGGCTGGTCGTCGGTGATCCTCGGGCCGCCGGAGGAGCCCGGCGTCCTGACCTCGTTCTTCATCAACCGGAACACCACGGCCACCTATCTGTCGCTCGGCGTCGTAGCAACGCTGGCGCTCGTGATGGGGCGGCTCGAACAGTCGCGGTCGCCGAACTTCGTGGCCGCGCTCGCCGATTTTCCGCGGCGGGTCGGCCCGTACCTGATCGTCCTGGCGATGATCGGCCTCGCGCTCCTGTTGACCGGATCGCGCGCCGGCATCGCCGCCGGCGCCCTCGGCGCGCTCGCGGTCCTGATCCTCGGCTTCAGGCGGGCCGCCGCGGAATCCCACTGGGTGGTGGCGCTCCTGCTGGTCGGCGGCGGCATCGTGATGCTGCTGTTCGGCACTGGCGGTCAGGGCGTCCTCGAGCGGCTTTCGGTCGAGGGCGCGGTCGATTCGACGCGCTGGCAGCTCTACGCCGACACCATCTCGGCAATCGCCGACCGTCCCTTCCTCGGCTTCGGGGCGGGGACGTTCTATGATTTCTTCCCGGCCTATCACAGCCAGGAACTCGGCATCTCGCCGAGCGTCTGGCTCGAATCGCACAACACCTGGCTCCAGTCCGCGGCGGAGCTCGGGCTGCCAGTGTTCCTGTTCGTCGTCGGATCGCTCCTCTTCCTCGTCGGCCGGTTCACCGTGAAGGCGTTCCGCCGCGAGGAGCCGATGCCGGGCGCGGTCGCCGGCCTCGGTGCCGCCGTCGTCGTCGGTTTCCATGCGCTCTTCGACTTCAGCCTTCAGGTGCAGTCGGTCGCCATGCTGTTCGCCACGCTGATCGGTATCGGCGTTGCCGGACCCGTCCGCGCCCAGCTTCGTCGCCGGTCAGAGCTGCCCGTGCAGCCGCGGGCCGAGCGTCGCTATGAGACCCGCAGTGTCACTCCTCAGTCGCCGACGCGCCCGATCTGAACCGCTGGTGTCGGCAGCCAATGCGGCCGTGCCACCGGGGCTGCGCGTGTACGCCTTCGGGGACGTGCACGGCCGGGCGGACCTTCTCGAAATCCTCGACGTGTCGATCCGGAACGACATCGACGAGCGGCCGATCGGCCATGCCGTCGTCATCGGTCTCGGCGACTATGTCGATCGCGGCGACCATTCGAACCGCGTCGTCGACATGCTGGCGACCGACTTCGCGGCGGGCTGCGAACTCGTGACGCTCAAGGGCAACCACGAGGCGATGCTGCTCTCCTTCCTCGACCGGCCGGTCGAGACGGGGCCGAAATGGATCCCGATGGGCGGATGGGAGTGCGTCCGGTCGTACGGGCTCAACCTGCCGTGGCAGCCGGAGACCGCGGAGGAGTGGAACCTGATCCGCAACGACCTCGCGCGGCGGTTGCCGCCGGAGCACATCGGCTTCCTCCAGAAACTCCGCCTCAGCGAGACGATCGGCGACTACTTCTTCGTGCATGCCGGCGCCCGCTTCGGGATACCGCTCGACCGCCAGCAGGAGCGCGATCTCCTGTGGATTCGTGGCGGATTTGCCGACCGCGACGTGCCGTTCGAGAAGGTCGTCGTCCACGGCCACACCATCGTTCACGAGCCCTTCGTTGGACAGCATCGCATCAATCTGGATACTGGTGCGTATGCGACCGGCCGTTTGACCTGTATGGTGTTCGAGGCGGACGAAAGAGGCCTTCTGGAGATTCACGCGTGAACCAGCATCCGACTGGGTTTCGGCCCGGCGATTCCGCGCTTGAATCAACCATTGAGCGCGCGAACCGTCCCGGTCGTTCGCGCGGAGGTTTCGACGAGGTCGAGCCGCCGCCCAGCCCGTTCGACATCCGCAGCCTTCTCGGCCTCGTCCGCCGGCAGAAGTGGAGCATCCTCGCGACGATCGTGCTCGGCGTCGGCATCGGCGCGATCTATGTCAGCCAGGTCCAGCGCCTCTACACGGCGCAGACGCTGCTCCTCGTCGACACCCGCGATTCCGAGATGCTGGGCGTCGCCAACGGCCTCAACGACACGCTGGGCGTCGCGGCCGCGGTGGCGACCGAACTCGTGATCATCAAGTCGTCGAGCGTCCTGGTGCGGGCCGCGGCGACGCTGGACCTTCCGAACTCGCCGGTGTTCCAGAGCCAGCCGTCGCGGATCGACAACATCCTGTCGATGGTCGGTCTCGGCGGCGAGGGCGAGACGGCGACAGAGGGCGCCGTGGTCTGGTCGGAGCTCACGCCGGAGCAGCAGCGGAACTGGGGCAATGCCCTCGGGAGCCGCGTCTCGGCGGGCCAGCGCTCGGGCACCAACGTGCTCACGATCTCGGTGACGACCCCGGTCCCGTCGGAATCTGCGCGCTGGGCCAACGCGGTCGCCGACGCCTATCTGACGGAGCAGATTCTCTCCAAGACGATGTCGCGCGATCGCGCCACCACCTTCCTGCGCGACCGGGTCGAGAGCCTCGGCACCGATGTCGGCAACATCCAGGCGCAGATCGACGATTTCATCATGCAGGCGATCGACCGCGCCGGCACGCCCGAGGCCCGCGAGCGGCTCGCGGAACTCCGCGACCAGCTCGGCCTTCTCGACACGCAGGAAGCGGACCTCGACGCCATCCGGCTCGCCATGGCCAATGGCGACATCGCGGCCCTCACGGCGCTCGTGGCGGCGGCGAACCCCGGTCTCGCCCAGCAGCGCGATGCGATGATGCAGCAGCTCGCGGTCGCCACCACCGCCCAGCAGCAGGCCGACATTCAGAGGAACCTCGCCACGCTCAACGACCAGATCCGGAACGCGGCGCGCGAGCGGGCCGCCAACATGGAGCTCCAGGTCGCCGCGCAGCAGGACAACATCGGCGCGCTCCGGGCCGATCTCAACAACAACATCGCGACCCAGACCAACGCGCTGCCGAACGACATCACGGTCGACCTCTTCCGCCTCCAGCAGGACGCGACGACGACCCAGGCGCTGTACTCGACCTATCTGTCGCGCCTCCGCGAGGCCGAGCAGGAGGGCGGGCTCGAACTGCCGGACTCGCGCATCATCGCCGAAGCCGCGACCCCCGGCGGGCCGAGTTCGCCGAACGTGCGCCAGACGCTGCTGATGGCCTTCCTCCTCTCGGCGGCGGCGGGCATCGGCATCGCGCTCCTCCGCGAGAACCTCATCGGCGGCATCGCGTCGATCGAGCACCTCGAGCAGGTGACCGGCATGCGGGTGATCGCGTCGGTGCCAAAGCACCGCGCCAAGAAGAACGAGGAGCCCGACTGGGCGGTCGTCGACCAGCCATTGTCGAGTTTCACCGAAACGATCAGGCGCGCCCGAATAGGCATCGAATCCATCGTGCCGGACCAGCAACTGCGGCTGGTGGTGACGTCGTCCGCGCCGAGCGAAGGCAAGACGACGGTCGCGCTCGCGATCGCGCGGTCGTTCGCGAAGTCCGGCAAGTCGACCATCCTCATCGACGCGGATCTTCGCCACCCGTCGGTGCACAAGCACGTCGACCGGCCGGTGGAGGTCGGGCTGATCGACTACCTCCTCCGCGGCCGCGCCGCCGAGACGGCGCACCTGTTCATGATGGAAGAGGAGGCGACGGGCCTCAATCTCGTCCTCGGCTCCGAAGCGAGCTCGGTGGCGACCGATTCGCTGATCCTCTCCCAGCGCTTCGCCTCGGTGATCGACTACGCCTCGAAGGAGTTCGAGGTGGTGATCATCGATTCGCCGCCGGTCGGCCTCGTCGTCGATCCGCAGCTCATCGCCCGCGAGTATGCAACCGTTGCTCTCTATATCGTGAAGGCCGATGCAACCTCGCAGCGCGCCGTGAAGGCGGCCTTCCGCGATCTCGCCATGCATGCCAGCATCCCGATCGTCGGGCTGCTCAACCAGGTCAGCGCCAACAGCAAGGGGTACGGCAAGTACTCCAGCTACTACAGGTAAGCCGTTCCCTCTACTCGGGTTTCCGGAGCGGGGCGGGTGTCTGGCCGTTTCGGTCGCGGAACCTCTGGCCGAGACACCGGGTCGTCCGCGCAACACCACGCCGATTTCGACCATAGGGTGGTCCGTCTCGGTTGACTCGCGACAGGATTGACTGCACGGTGAGGAGACATTTCGATGCGGAGTCTCAATTGATGGCCAAGAGAATTCTTCGTACCGCTTCCGTAGCGGCTGTTGTGGCGCTCGGCACGGCACTGCCGAACGTCGCGTCCGCGCAGGGCCTCACTACCCCGTATCAGGTTGGTCTCGACCTGGACGCCGGTTGTGCAACCACCCCGAACGGTGAGCTGCTCGACAAGGCCGCCTGCCTGTCGGCGATTCTGACTGCGGTCGGCGTCGCCGAGCAGTATGCCGGTGCGGGCGGTGATCCCGCAACGCTCGTTCCCCCGCAGCTGGACATCGGCTACTACCTTTGCCAGCTCGGCATCCGCGTTCCCGAGGTGCTGGGCGACATCGCCTCGGCGATCGAGGACGCGATCAACATCAATCTCGAGACGGGTTGCCAGCAGGCCGTCGAGAACGTCACGATCCCGACGCCGCCGCCCGTGAGCCGGAACTAGGTTCCCGGTGCCATCATTCTCGAGGCCCGCCCTTCGGCGGGCCTTTGCTTTTTGCGGCTCGATCCGGCGCTGGCCGATCGTCGGCGTCGGCCGCGAATGCTACGGTGTAGACTTCACGTTCGCGTCGTAGGATTGTAGAACCCGCGGGGGTTCGCTCAGACGGCATTCACTGGTGCATCAGTCATTTCACCCGATCGGCGCGGATGGCGGTCCCTGCCGGTACGATGTGAGGATACACGCACGGCGTGAGCCGCTGCCGGGACGGACTTCCGGCGGCGCATCGTTCGTTTCGCCGTGCAGCGTACCCCGGCGATGCGCTCTCCCCGCCAGCGCGCAGGGGACAGGCGGGTTCGCCCCGTGAGCATGGTCCTGTTGCCAGCGGCCAAGGATCGACCGGCGCCGCGCCGCTACGAGAGCGGCGGCTGGCTGCGATTCCTGGTGCGCACGCGCTACCAGCTCCTGCTCGGCCTCATCATCGCGGTGCTCGTGCCTGCCGTTCTCCGGACCCCGCTCAGCTTCCTCGACATCCAGGTCCAGAGTTCCTCGCGGACGCTCATCGGCACGGCGCTTGCGGTGCTGCTGGGCGCGTATTTCGTCAAGCGGATCACGATCTATCCCGGCGGGCTGACGCCGTTCTATGCCCTGCCGGCTTTCGCGGGCGCGTTCGCGCTCGTCATCATGTTCTTCTTCTTCTTCCGCATCGATTATTCACGGGCGCAGTTCCTGCTCAGCTTCGTGCTCGCGGTGATATTCTTCTTCGTCGTTCTTCGCGTGGAACGGCGGGTGTTCAGGCAGCGCTACCTCGTGCTGCCCTTCGGGGCGGCGCCGACGCTGATGAACCTCGACGGGGCGGACTGGGACGTGGCCGCCGCCCCGGATGCGTCGCTGGCCGGGTTCAGCGCGCTTGCCGTGGACCTTCGCGCCGACATGCCGGCGGAGTGGGAGCGGATGGTCGCCGACGCAGCCCTGCGGAGCGTGCCCGTCTACCACTCGAAGCAACTCGCCGAATCCCTGACCGGGCGGGTGACGATCGAGCACCTGTCGGAGAACAATTTCGGCTCGCTGCTGCCGTCCTCGCTCTACCTACGCTTCCGGCGCCTCGGCGATATCCTGATCACCATCCTCGCGCTGCCGTTCACCGCGGCGATCATCGGCGTGGCGGCGCTCGCCATCAAGCTGAGCGAGGGCGGGCCGATCTTCTTCCGGCAGGAGCGGGTCGGCTATCGCGGCGAGACCTTCACCGTCATCAAGCTCCGCACGATGACCGAGGGCGCCGATCTCGGGCAGGCGTTCACGGACGAGAGCGATCCGCGCATCACGCCCCTCGGCCGCTGGATGCGGCGCTGCCGCGTCGACGAACTGCCGCAGATCGTGAACATCCTGCGTGGGGAGATGTCATGGATCGGGCCCCGGCCGGAGGCGGTTGCGCTGTCGAAATGGTACGAGAGCCAGATTCCGTTCTACAGCTACCGGCACATCGTCCGGCCGGGCATCACCGGCTGGGCGGCGGTCAACCAGGGCAACGTCGCCAAGCTCGAGGCAGCGACCGGCAAGCTGCAGTACGACTTCTACTACATCAAGCACCTGAGCCTGTGGCTCGATCTCCTCATCGTCGCCAAGACGCTGCGGACGGTAGTGACCGGTTTCGGCGCCCGGTAGGGCCCGCAGTCGCGATGCGGACCGGGACGCTACGCCGCCGTGTTGCCCGAGCCGACCGGGAAGGGGTCGAGCCGGTCGAGACCTTCCTCCTCGGCCGGATCGATGACGATCGAGGCGACCGAGGGGTCGTAGGCGGGACCGTTCCGGATCTGGTCGCGCGTCATGTTCACGGCGACATCGCGCCGGTCCCAGTGGATGCCGCCGATCCAGCGGGGCGCGACGAGGACTTTTCGGCCCGGCAGCCAGTTGCGCGTGTCGGCGACCATGTAGCGAAGCGACCAGTCGTCGTCGGTGACGAGGAAGTCGTCGACGTGGCCGACCGCGTGGTCGCTCGCCTGGATGTGGAGGCTGAGCACATGCTGGACGCCGCGGAGCGGATCGGCATGGTCCGGGGCGCCGTCCCAGTATGGCGGATGACCGTAATGCTGGTAGAGCGTGGCTTCGGCCTGGCGGCTCAGCGGGCCGGAGAGGTCGATTTCGGGGCTCTGCGTCGCCTGCTGACGCGAGAGTTCGACAGCGATCTCCTTCCGGACGGCGTTGGGCTTGTCCGCGACGTGGATAGGGACCACGATCTTCCGGCCTGGCAGCCATTTGCCGGTGTCGACGACGAGCCAGCGGAGCCGCCAGTCATCATGCGAGAAGAGCAGATCGTGGATGCTGCCGATATGCCCGTCGATTCCCTCGATCGCGTAGCCGGTGATCTCGGACGCACGCCACAGCATGGTTCGACTCCTCCGTTCTATCGTCAACCCTCGGCGGCCGGGGTCGTTCCCGACCGCGGCCAATCCCGGCTCATAGCAGGAGACGCGCGGTGAGTCGTGTCGTACTGGTCACCGGCGGCGCCGGCTATGTCGGCTCGAACGCCTGCAAGGCGCTCGCCGACGCCGGCTATCTTCCGGTCACTTATGACAGCCTCGCAATGGGGCACGAATGGGCCGTCCGCTGGGGGCCGCTCGAACGGGGCGACATCCGGGACGAAGCGCGCCTCGGCGATGTGATGCGCCGGCACCGCCCCGAAGCGGTGCTCCACTTTGCCGCGTCAGCCTATGTCGGCGAATCCGTCGTCCACCCGGCCGAGTACTACTCGAACAACATTGCCGGATCGCTCAACCTTCTCAACATGATGCGGCGCGAGCACGTCGACCGCATCGTGTTCTCCAGCACCTGCGCCGTCTATGGCGCGCCCGAGGCCATGCCCATCAGTGAGGGGACGCCGACCGACCCGATCAATCCGTATGGCGCGACCAAGCGCATGGTGGAGCGGATGCTCGCCGATTTCGGCCATGCCTACGGCATCCGCAGCATGTCGCTCCGCTACTTCAACGCCGCGGGTGCCGATCCCAGCCTCGAAGTCGGCGAGGACCACGATCCCGAGACCCATCTCATCCCGATCGTGCTCGACGTCGCGGCCGGCACCCGGCCGTTCGTCACGGTGTACGGCACCGATCATCCGACGCCGGACGGAACCTGCGTCCGCGACTACACCCATGTCTCGGACCTCGCCTCGGCGCACGTCCTTGCGCTCGAACGGCTCAGCGAGAGCGGCGCCCGGCCGGCGATCAATCTCGGCACCGGAAACGGGGTCTCGGTCGCCGAGGTGATCGAATCCGCCCGCGCCGTCACCGGCCGGCCGATCGCCACCGTCGCCGGGCCGCGCCGTCCCGGTGACCCGCCGACGCTGGTCGCCGACGCGCGTCTTGCGGCGCGCGAGCTCGGCTGGCGCCCGGCCCATCCGTCGATCGAGGCCATCATCAGCACGGCGTGGGCGTGGCATCAGGCCAGGAGCGTCGGCACGGCCCAGCGGCGCCGCGCGGCGGCGGTCTGACCTCCGCCCATGTGCGGCATCAACGGCATCTTCGCCTACAACCCCGCCGCCAATCCGCCCGACGAGGCCGAGCTGCTGCGGACGCGGGACGCCATGGCGGCGCGCGGGCCGGACGGGGCAGGGGCATGGTGGAGCGACGATCGCCGCTGCGCGCTCGGGCACCGGCGGCTCGCGATCATCGACACGAGCGCTGCGGGCGCGCAGCCGATGACGAGCTTCGACGGCTCGCTCACCGTCACCTTCAACGGCGAGATCTACAACTACCCCGAGCTCCGCCGCGCGCTCGAAGCCGAAGGCGCCCGCTTCCGCAGCCGGTCCGACACCGAGGTGCTGCTCCACCTCTACCGCCGCGAGGGCGCCGCGATGGTGAAGCGGCTGCGCGGCATGTACGCCTTCGCCATCCATGACGAGGCGCGGGGCGGCGTCTTCCTCGCGCGCGACCCCTACGGGATCAAGCCGCTCTACGTTGCCGACGACGGCTGGACGATGCGCTTCGCCTCGCAGGTGAAGGCCATTCTCGCCGGCGGGGCGGTGTCGTTCGAGCCGGAGCCGGCCGGGATCGTCGGGTTCCACCTGTTCGGCTCGGTGCCCGAGCCGTTCACGCTCTACCGGGCGATCCGGTCCCTTCCCGCCGGCCACACCCAGTGGATCGACGCGGCAGGCTCCCGCGAGCCGCGCCCCTTCGCTTCGATCGCCGCGGTGCTCGCCGAAGGCCGCCGTCGCGCCGGACGGGCCGACGAGGTCGCGGCGCGGGTGCGCGCCGCCGTCGGCGCGAGCGTCGGCGCCCATCTCCTCGCCGACGTGGAGGTCGGCGTGTTCCTCTCCGCCGGCATCGATTCGGGTGCGATTCTCGGGCTGACGCGCGAGGCCGGGCAGTCGCGTCGCGCGATCACCCTGACCTTCGACGAGTTCCGCGGCACGCCTGCCGATGAGGCGCCGCTCGCGGTCGACATCGCGCGCCGCTATGGCGCCGAGCACGTCGTCCGCAGCGTCGGCCGCGCCGAGTTCGAGGCCGACCTTCCGGCGATCACGGCGGCGATGGACCAGCCGTCGATCGATGGCGTGAACACCTGGTTCGTGGCGAAATCGGCGCGTGAGGTGGGCCTCAAGGTCGCCCTGTCCGGCGTCGGCGGCGACGAACTTCTGGCCGGCTATCCCAGCTTCCGCGACGTGCCGCGCTGGCGGCGCCGGTTCGGGCCGCTCGCCGCCGCGCCGGGGGCAGGGGTTCTGGCGCGACGCATTCTCGCCGCGGCCGCGCCGCGTCTCGCCAGCGACAACCCGAAGGCGCTCGGTCTCGTCGAGCATTCGGGCAGCTGGGGCGGCGCCTATCTCCTCCGCCGCGGCCTGTTCCTGCCGCACGAGCTCGACGGCTTCCTCGACAGGGAGATCGTGCGGGACGGGCTGGCGCGGCTCGATATCGACGGCCGCTTCCGGGCGAGCCTTCGTCCCGACCCCGGCAGCGACGTCGGGCGGGTGACGGCGCTCGAATCGGCCTTCTATCTCCGCAACCAGCTGCTCCGCGATGCCGACTGGGCCGGCATGGCGCATGGCCTCGAAATCCGGACGCCGCTCGTGGACTACGCGCTCCTCACCGAACTCGCGTCCGTCCTGCCGCGCTTCGGCGGCGGGGTCGGGAAGGCGGCGCTGGCCGCGGCGCCGTCGCCGGCGCTGCCGGATTCGGTCGCGGCGCGGGCCAAGACGGGCTTCGAAGTGCCGGTCCGGCAGTGGATGCGGTCGACCGCCGAATCGGGCGGCGCGAGAACCAGCCGCGGCGCCGGGGCGCGGAGCTGGGCCCATTTCGTCTTCGGCCGCGCCGCGGCGACGGGACGGGCGGCGTGAGCGCGCCGGTGCGGCTCCTCGCTCTCGTCACCGATGCCTTCGGCGCGCCCGGCGGCATCGCGCAGTACAACCGCGATTTCCTGACGGCGCTCGCCGAGGATGCGGGGTACGAGGTGGTCATCCTGCCCCGTCGCGGTCCCGTGGGCGCACATTCGCCCGCGCGCGGCATGACCCAGCTCGGAGCCCGCCCCGGGAGGGCCGGCTACGTCGCGGCGGCTCTCCGCGCTGCTTCGGGCCGGCGGTTCGACTTCGTGTTCTGCGGGCACCTCTACGCAGCGTCGCTGGCCTTCGCCGCAGCGCGCCTCCGGCGGTCGCGGCTCCTGATCCAGCTGCACGGCATCGACGCCTGGGCGCCGCCGCGGCCCGGGGCGCGGAAGGCATTCGCGCGGGCCGACCTCGTGCTGGCGGTCTCGCGCTTCACGCGCGCCGCGGCGCTCGGCTGGTCGGCGCTCGCGCCGGAGCGCATCGTGGTCGTGCCCAACACGGTGCGCGACGTGTTCGTGCCGGGTGACCGGCAGGCCGCCCGGGTCGCGCTCGGGTTCGCGGACGAGGCCGTCCTCCTCTCCGTCGGGCGCCTCGACGGGCGCGAACGATACAAGGGTCAGGATCGCGTTATCGATGTCCTGCCGGGACTGATTGCCGGGGGGCGCCGGGTCGCCTATGTCGTGGCCGGCGCGGGCGACGATCGGGCTCGGCTCGAATCGCTCGCCAGCGAACGCGGCGTTGCGGATGCGGTGCGCTTCGTGGGGGACGTCGGCGAAGACGGCCTCCCGCTGCTGTACCGGGCGGCCGACCTCTTCGTCATGCCGTCCACAGGAGAAGGGTTCGGCATCGTGTTCCTCGAGGCGATGGCTTGCGGAACGCCGGCGCTCGGACTTGCGGCCGGGGGCGTTCCCGATGCGCTCGCCGACGGGGCGCTCGGAACGCTCGCGCCCGCCGACCGGCTCGGCGAGGCGATCGCGGCGGTTCTCGATGGCCCGCGGCCGGACCCGGCCGCGCTGTCGGCGGCCGTCGCCGAGCGGTTCGGCCGGGCGCCGTTCCGGCGGGCCGTGGCACGGCTGGCGGAAAGGCTCGGGGAGGCTGCATGAGCGACACGTCCCCGCCCCAGCCCAAGCCGCGCGTCCTCGTCCTCGAGCCCGGCCGCGCCGACCGGCACTACTGGCGCGACATCTGGGCCTATCGCGAGCTCTTCGCCATCCTCGCCTGGCGCGACGTCGCCATCCGCTACAAGCAGACCGTCATCGGCATCATCTGGGCCGTGATGCGTCCGTTCCTCACGATGGTGGTGTTCACCGTTGTCTTCGGCCAGCTGGCGCAGCTGCCGTCCGAAGGGTCCGCGCCCTATCCGGTGATGGTCTTTGCCGGCATGCTGCCCTGGTACCTGTTCGCCGCCATCCTCGGCGATGCATCGAACAGCCTGGTCGCCAACACCAATCTGGTCGGAAAAGTCTATTTCCCGCGGCTGATCATTCCGAGCTCGACGGCGGTCGTCGCGCTGATCGACTTCGCGGTCAGCCTCATCGTGCTGGCGGCGATCATGCTGTGGTTCGCCTTCTTGCCGAGCCCGCGCATCCTGCTGCTGCCGGTCTTCGTCGCGCTCGCGGTTCTGGCCAGCCTCGGGCCGGCCTATCTGATCACCGCCCTCAACGTGAAGTACCGGGATTTCCGCTTCCTGATCCCGTTCATCCTCCAGTTCGGCCTGTTCCTGTCGCCCGTCGGGTTCTCGAGTTCGATCATCCCGGACCAGTGGCGGCTCCTCTACAGCCTCAATCCGATGGTCGGGGTCATCGATGGCTTCCGCTGGTGCATCCTCGGCGGCGACAGCGCCATCTATTGGCCCGGTTTTGCCCTCAGCCTGATCGTCGTCGTCGTGTTCCTCTGGCTCGGCATCCGCTATTTCCGGAAGACGGAACGGACTTTTGCCGACCTTCTCTGAGACGCAACCGGGGATGGCCGTGCTACATTCGGCAACGAGGCACGCCGCGTCCGAATCGGAGCAGGGTCCCGAGCGCCATGACCGGTCGTATCCATCCGCCGTTCCGGCGAAGCAGGGTCCGGTGAACGCACCGGGGCTTCGCCTTGCCGGCACCAGGGCCGCGCGGTTCGCGGCCGGTCGCTTCCCCGCGCCAGTGCCTCGCCGCGAGGCGTGGCCGTCGTGACCGGCATGGAATCCCACAGCGTCATCCGCGCCGAACGCCTCGGCAAGCGCTACGTCATCGGTCACGAGGTCAACCGCGAGGGCTATCGCTCCTTCCGCGAGGTACTGAGCCGTGCCGCGCGCAACGTGACGCGCCGCTCGTTCGACCTGGTGCGCGGCCGGGCGATCGTCGCCGGCGACCAGACGGAAGACTACTGGGCCCTTCGCAACGTCGACTTCGACGTCATGGAAGGCGAGGTCGTCGGCATCCTCGGCCGGAACGGCGCGGGAAAGTCGACGCTCCTCAAAATCCTCAGCCGCATCACCGATCCGAGCGAGGGCACGGTCCGGATCAACGGCCGGGTATCGAGCCTCCTCGAAGTCGGCACCGGCTTCCACCCCGAACTCAGCGGCCGGGAGAACATCTACCTCAACGGCGCCATCCTCGGGATGACGCGCCGCGAGATCCGGTCGAAGTTCGATGCCATCGTCGATTTCTCGGGTGTCGAGACGTTCCTCGATACGCCGGTGAAGCGCTATTCGAGCGGCATGTCGGTCCGCCTCGCCTTCGCCGTCGCCGCCCATCTCGAGCCCGAGATCCTGATCGTCGACGAGGTGCTGGCGGTCGGTGACGCCGAGTTCCAGCGGAAATGCATCGGCAAGATGGGCGAGGTCGCGCGTGGCGGCCGCACCGTGCTCTTCGTCAGCCACAACATGACGGCGCTCCGTGCGCTCTGCGATCGCGGCATCGTCCTCAAGGCGGGCTCCGTCCGCTTCGACGGCACCATCGACGATGCGATCGCGCTCCACCTCGCCGACACCGATGGCGGCTTCGGAACCGTCAGCGAATGGACCTGGGCGCCGGGCCGCGAGCCGCACGGCACGGGACTGGCGATCTCGCGCGTCGCGCTGACCGGGTCGAAGTCGAAGGGGCCCGCCTTCCGCTCGGACGAGGCGATCACCGTCACGATCGAGTACGAGCAGACGGCGCAGATACGCGGCCTGCGCATGATATGCCAGATCGTGACCGGGAACGGCGACGTCGCCTTCTCGTCGACCGACCAGCTGGTCCGCACGGCATCGTCGCAGCGGCCCGGCCGCTACCGCACGCAATGCCTGATCCCGCCCGATATCCTCAACTGGACGCCGTACCTTGTCCGGGTCGCCTGCGGCATACCCGGCCAGCACACGGTGGTGCCGCTGACGGATGTGGGGCGGTTCCACGTCCACGGGCCGACCAACGCCACCGCGCCGCTCGGCGGGGCCGTGGCGCCGCGGACGGAGTGGCGCATCGAGGCGCTGGACGGGCAGGGGGCCGGCGCGAGGACGGCCGTGACGCTCGAAGGATGACCGTCGGACGCCCGTTCGGCGCCAACCGCGTGTCGCCTCGAGCGGACCCCGCCCATCGGAGTTCCCGCCGATGAAGGCCGGCGGCCGGGCGGACGCCGCGATCGTCAACATGCTCTGGATCGAGGGGGCGCTGCCCTGGTACGCGCGGCTTTCGATCGCGACGTTCCTGGCACAGGGGCACCGCGTCCATCTCCATTCCTATGGCGAGGCGGCCGGCGTGCCGGCGGGCTGCGTCGTCCGCGATGCGTCGGAGGTGCTGTCGCGCGATACCGTGTTCGCCTACCGGAACGGACCGTTCGCCGGCTATTTCAGCGGCTTCGCCAACTGGTTCCGGTGCGAGGTTCTCCTCCGCGACGGCGGCTGGTGGGCGGATACCGACGTCCTGTGCCGCCGCCCGTTCCGGGCCGACGGGGATTACCTCATCGCCTCGCAGTGGCGGGAAGGCGGCCGCGAGATCAACAACAACGTCCTGTTCGTCCGCGACAGCGGCTCCGACCTCATGCGCCGCGCGGTGGCGTTCTGCCGGGAACGCGGCGGCGACGTCGCGCACACCGAGAACGGTCCGCTCCTCATGGCCTCGCTCGTCGATGAGCTGCGGCTCCGGGATCGTGTGGCGCCTCCCGCCCGGTTCAACCCCATCCACTACAGCGACATCAGTCTCCTCCTCGAGCGCCCCGCGCGCGTGCGCCTCGTTGCGCTCACCCGGCCGCTCCGCCGGCTTCGGCCCGTGCACCTCGCGCGGGCATTCGGCCTGCACCTCTACGCCGCGTGGTCGATGCGGAACGAACGGCTGCGCGACCCGGCCACCATCCCCAACGACAGCTATCTCGCCCGGTTCGTCGAGCGCTGCGGCGTTGCCTGGCCGGGCGGCCGCGGCGCCGAGGTCCTCGCGGACACCAGGACGTCGTAAGCCATGGCCGCGGCGCAGTCCGTCCCGTCGGTTGCCGTCGTCATACCGTGCTTCAACGGAGCGGCGACGCTCGGCGAGGCGATCGCGAGCGCCCTCGCCCAGGAGTTCGTCGCCGAGATCGTGGTGGTCGACGACGGATCGACGGACGGGTCGGCCGGCCTGGCGAAGAGCCTGGGCGGCAAGGTCCGGGTGCTGTCGGGCGAGAATGCCGGCGTGTCGGCGGCGCGGAACCGCGGGATCGCGGCAACGAGTGCGCCGCTCATCCAGTTCCTCGACGCCGACGACATCATGCTTCCGGGAACGATGGCCCTTCGGGTCCGGTCGATCGTCGCGTCCGGCGGCGACATCGTCGTGACCGACTGGTGCGATTTCCGCGACGAGGGAACGCGGCGGATCACGGGGGTCGTCCGCTCGCCTCCGTTCGACGACCTCGCGGTCGATGCCGAACTATCGTGCATGACGAGGTTCTGGGCGCCGCCGGCCGCGATCCTCTACACCCGCGACATCGTCGAGCGGGCAGGTCGGTTCCGGATCGACCATCGGACCCTCGAAGACGCGCGCTTCCTCTACGACGTCGCCCGCGCCGGCGCGCGCTTCGAACACGCCCGTCATCTCGGGGCGCTCTACCGCGTCCACGCCGGCAGCAAATCGCGTTCCGACCCAGTTGGGTTCTGGCTGATGGCCCTTCGCAAGGCGGTCGACGTCGAGGAGGTGTGGCGGGGCGAGGGCAGCTTCAGCGACTTCCGCCGGCATCGCCTCGCCGAGGTTTACAACGGCGCCGTCTCGGGTCTCTTCCAGGCGGCCTCGCCGGAATACCGGACGGCGCTCGCGATGGCCGACGCCAGGGGCGTGCCGCTGTCGCGGAAGAACCGGCTGACGCGGTTGCTTGCGCGCCTCACCGGGCTCAAGGTTGCGGTCTCGGCCACCCGTTTCTACTCTGCCGCGCGCCGGCGTCTTCCGGGTAGGCCACAGCCGGATGAGCGCCCCTAGAAGATGTCCTCGTCCTCAGCCGCTCGTTTTGCCCGGAGCTCCTTCGGCCAGCGCCTCCGCCGCAGGAGCCGGCGTGTCGTCGATCGCGCCCGGGCGCTGCTGCGGCCGCAGACGGCCTACCCGCGCTGGCGCGACCGGCAACTCGCAGCCGAATGGCCGGCGATCGACCTCAGGTTCGGCGAAGGCACCGACATCGTCATCGGCGTCGCGACGGGCTACGCCTACGGGCTGATCGAGCCGTTCGCCGCAACGCTCCGCACCGTCAGCCGGTGCCGTGCCCTCATGATCGTCGACGATCCGGGGCTCGCCGCCCGCCTCGCGGCCGACGAGATCGACACCGTGATGTGGAGCCGCGGGCGAGGCTTCGCGCCGCACGTCAACTTCGGCCGCATCGGGGCCCTTCTCGGTGTGCTCCGGGCGCTCCGCGGCGTCTCGCGCGCCTTTCTCGTCGACACGCGCGACGTCGTGTTCCAGTCCGACCCGTTCAGCCAGATCGGCGACGACCGGCTCCGCTTCTTCACCGAGGCGAAGGGGCAGACTTTCGCGCGCGACCAGACCAACCGCCACTGGCTCGTGAACGCGATGGGACCGACCGCGCCGGAGCTGTTCGGCGATTTCGACATCGTCTGCGCCGGGACGGTCGTCGGCGGCGTCGAGGCGCTGATCGAATACTGCCGGCTGAAACTGTTCCTCGGCGGCATGTTCGGGGCGACCCGGCACCTCGACAGCGGCCTCGACCAGCTCACGACGAACATCGTCGCCCGGTTCGGGATGCTGCCGTCCGAGATCGTGCCGTTCGACGGGCCGGTCGCGACGCCCTGCTATCTCAACGACGGAGCGCTGCTTCAGGGCCCGGACAACGCCTTTCACTTCCGCAATGGCGTGACGCCGTCGATCATCCATCAATGGGACCGCTCGGGACCGATGTGGCACTGGTACACCGGCGATGCGGCGGACCGGCGCTACCGCGATCGCGTGCTTTGACGACCGTCCTCCATGTCCCGTTCACCTACGCGCCCGACCCGATGGGGGGGACCGAGGTCTACGTCGCCGGGCTCGCCGCGGCGCTCGAGCCGGCCGGCATCCGGTCGGTGATCGCGGCGCCGGCGGGGGCAGGGACGCGGTATCGCCATGGCGGCGTCGATGTCCACCGCTTCGCGGTCTCGCCGCGGACGGGGTTCGCCGAGGCGCAGGGAGCGGCGGATACGGTCGCCGCGGCCAATTTCGGCGCGGTTCTCGCCGATGTCCGGCCCGACATCGTCCATCTCCACGCCCACACCGCAGCGGTATCGGAACTGCTTCTCGACGCGGCGCGGCGGATGGGGGCGGGCACGGTCGTGACCTACCATACGCCGACTTTCAGCTGCATGCGGGGGACGCTCCTTCACCTGGGCCGGGAGGTCTGCGACGGCGAGGTGCGGGGCCGCCGCTGCGCCGCCTGCACGCTGGCCGCCCACGGCGTACCGCGGCTCGCCGCGGAGGCCATGGCGCTCGTGCCGCCGCCGGTCGGCCGCGCCGTCGCCCGCCGCGCGCCCGCCGGCCGCTGGCGAACCGCGGTCGCGATGCGGGCGGCAACCGAGGCGGGCGCGGCCCGGTTCGGCCGCCTCATGGCGAAGGCCGACCGGGTGATCGCGCCGGCGTCCTGGGTTGCCGACGTTCTCCTCCGGAACGGGGTTCCCGCCGCGAAGACGGCCATCGTGCGGCAGGGCCTGCCGGGGCTCCATTCGCCGGACGCGGGGAGGGCGGGGCCCGCCGCCGGCCCGCTCCGGATCGGCTTCTTCGGCCGGTCGTCGCCGGTGAAAGGCATCGACACCCTGACGGGGATGATGGCGCTGATTGCGGACGCCGATGTCGAGCTGCGGCTGACCGTTGTGAACGAGCCGGGGACGGCGCGCGAGGCCGAGGCGCTGCGCCGCGCGGCCGCGGCGGACCGCCGGATTCACATCGAGGCGAGCCTGCCGCCGGAGGGCGTCGTCGCGGCGATGGCCGCGCTCGACCTGGTGGCGGTGCCGTCGCGGTGGCTCGAAACGGGGCCGCTCGTCGTCCTCGAGGCGTTCGCGGCGGGCACGCCCGTGCTCGGCTCACGCCTCGGCGGGATCGGGGAACTCGTCACCGACGGCGCCGACGGCATCCTCCTTCCGGCCGACGATCCCGCCGCGTGGGCGGCGGCGGTCGGGGCGCTGGCCGGCGACCGCGACCGGCTCGCCGCGCTCCGGCGCGGGGTGCGCCCGCCGCGCACGATGGCCGAGGTCGGCCGCGAGATGGCGGCGATCTACCGCGCCGTCGCCGCATGAGCGGCCGGACGATCCTGTTCCTGCAGGTGACCGAGCCCGGCGCCTATCCGCCGATCATGAATGCCGCATTCTGCCTCGCCGACCGCGGCTGGCAGGCGACGCTGCTCGCGGCGCCCATCGCGGGCCTCGACACGCCCGTGCCGGTGCATCCCGGCGTGACGGTGCGCGCCATCGCGACCCGCCCGAGCCATGTCATCCGGCCGGCCGACTATCTCCGCTATCACCTTGCCGCGGCGCGGCTGGCGCTGACGCAGCGGCCGGCCGTGATCTACGCGTCGGACCCCCTCGCGGCGTCGCCGGCGCGCCTCGCGGCGCGGCTCGCGGGAGCCGCCATCGTCTATCACGAGCACGATTCGCCGGCCGCCGGCGCGCTGCGGCCGTGGTTCGCGGCGCGGCGGCAGAGCGTGGCGCGGCGCGCCGCGGCGGTCGTGCTGCCCAACGCGGCGCGGGCGGCGGTGGTGACTGCCGGGCTGGGACTCGATCCGGCGCGGGTGCACACGGTCTGGAACGTGCCGCGGCTCGCCGAGCTGCCGGTGCCGACGCACCGCGACCGTTCGGGGCCGCTGGTGCTGTACTACCACGGCTCGATCACGCCCGACCGCCTGCCGGAAACGCTCATGCCGGCGCTCGTCTCGCTCGACGGCGCGGCGGTGTTGCGGATCGTGGGCTACGAGACACCGAGCGGGACGGGCCATGTGAGGCGCCTCCAGTCGCTCGCCGGCGCGATGGGCAGCCTCGTCGACTACCGGGGCATCGTGGGACGCGACGAGGCGATGGCGCAGGCGGCAGCGGCCGACGTCGGGCTCGCATTGGTGCCGACCGAGGGCGGTGATATCAACCTTGCCAACATGGCCGGCGCCTCGAACAAGGCATTCGACTACATGGCTGCTGGGCTCCCTCTCATCGTGACCGACCGGCCGGAATGGCGAAGCCTCGTCGTCGAGCCCGGCTACGGGGTTGCGGTCGATCCGCGCCGCGCCGATGCCATCGCAGGCGCGGTCCGGCGGCTCGCGGCGGATCGCGAAGGGGTGCGGGCGATGGGGGAGGCGGCGCGGGCGCGGATCGCCGCCGAATGGCACTACGAGCGCCAGTTCGCGCCCGTGATCGAGGTCATCGAACGCGTCGGGCGCGGCCCTTCGCAGCCCTCAGGACCCGGGGCAGGCGCGTGATCCTCGCCCAGAGACGTCTCGCGGGCGTACCCCGATTCTCCATCTGCATCCCGCACTACAACCGCATGCTGCATCTCGTGGAGTTGCTGCGTTCGCTGGATGCGCAGACCTACCGCGACTTCGAAGTGGTGATCTCGGACGACAACTCGACCGACCCGCGGGTCGACGACGTGCTGGCGTTCCTCGATAGAACCACGTTCGCATACACCTACTGGCGACGCCCGCAGAACGGCCGCTACGACGTCAACCTCCGCAACGCCATCGACATGTCGGCCGGCGACTACATCGTGCTGATGGGCAACGACGACAGGCTCTCCGGCGCCGGCGTGCTGGGCGACCTTGCCGGCGTTCTCGATCGCTTTCCCGATGCCGGGGCGATCATCACCAACTACCTCGAACTCGGCTCGGGTACCCGGTTCGCCCGTGCTCATGCCACCGCGCGTCTCGGCTCCGGCCCCGCCACGGCAGCGCAGAACTTCCGGAACTACGCCTTCGTGAGCGGGATCGTCCTCCACGGACCGGCGGCGCGCGCTGCGTCCTCGACGATCGTCGATGGCTCCGAGATGTACCAGATGTACGTTGGAACGAAGATCGTCGCCGGCGGGCGATCGCTCGTCGGCTGCGACGCCTTCTGCATCGAGAAGGACGTCGGCATCGCCGGCGAAGAAGTCGACAGCTACCGCGCGCGCGACGTGAGGGACCTTCGGAAGGCGCGGCTCCTGCCGATGCGGCATCTCCTCCGCGTCACGTGGGCGGGACTCGAGGGGTTGGTGCCGGCTGCGGACGCCCGGCGGCTCTGCGGCGCGGTAGCGACCCAGCTGTATTCCTACACCTTCCCGTTCTGGGGGGTCGAATACCGGCGCACCAAGACGTGGCTCTACGCGGCGAACGTTCTCCTCGGCATCAGGCCGTCCGTCGTGGCCGCGCGGACGCCGCTCGGACCGGTCCAGCGTGCGGGGCTGTGGCTCAGATATCTCGCCACCTGTGGCGGATCCCTCCTCGTGCCGATCCGGTTGTTCGATGCCCTCCGCCCCGCGCTCTACCGGCTCGCGAAGAGCTGAACGTGGGCAAGCACCTCGTCATCGCAGGGCAGGCGGGTGGATCGAATGTCGGTGCGAGCCTCCGGCGCGCAGCCGAGGTCGCCTATGCGCCCGACGGGATTCTCTTCAGCGACGTTTCCGAGGCGAGCAGGGGGGCGGCGCTCCTTCGTGCCCTCGCATGGCGATTCAACGACCGGCGGCCATTGCGGCAGGGACGGTTCGTCCGGTCGCTGGTGGAGACCTGCCGGGCCGAACGGCCGGGCTACCTGATCGCAACGGGCCCGTCGCTGACGAAGGACGGGCTTCTGGCGCTGCGGGCACTCGGCGTCACCACGCTGAACTACGCGACCGACGATCCGTGGAACCCATCGGTGAAATCCCGCTGGCACCTCGCGGCGCTGCCGCACCACGACGTGATTGCGACGCCGCGCGACAACGTCGCCGACTTCATGTCCATTGGCTGCCGGCGCGTCGAGATCGTGCCATTCGCGTTCGACGAGGCGCTGGTCGCGTTCGACACGCCGCTCCCGCACGCGCCCGATGTCCTCTTCGTCGGCGGCGCCGATCGCGACCGCGTTGCGTTCATGAGGAGATTCGCCGCGGAGGTCCCCGTCGGCGTCATCGGCGGATACTGGTCGCGTGAGCCGATCGGGGGCGTCACCGATCTCGGTCATCGACCGCCGCGGGCCGTTGCGGGCATGACGGCCGCCGCGCGGGTCAATCTCTGCCTCGTGCGGCACGCCAATCGCGATGGACATGTGATGCGCACGTATGAGATGGCTGCGATCGGCGCCGCGATGGTTGTGGAGGACACTCCGGACCATCAGGCGCTGTTCGGTTCCGAGGGCGAGTCGGTGCTCTATTTCGGGACGCCCGAGGAGGCGGCTGCCAAGGCCCGCGCATTGCTGGCGGATGAGCCCCTGCGCCTTCGCCTCAAGGCAGCAGCGCAGGAGCGCGTCCTCTCGGGCGGACACACCTATCGCGACCGGCTGGCGACGATGATGACGCTCCTTGCCACGGCGCGCGCCGAAAGCGGTCGGGGGAGGGCATGAGCGGTCTTCTCATCGCGTGGGTCGTCCTTGCGGTCGTGCTGATACTGGTCGTCTCGCCGCGACCCGGTACCGGCGGCCCGCTGACGCTTTCCTATTTCCTCGCGCTGTCGATGATCCATGTCCCGGGCGCCCTGTCGTATGTGGGCGGCGCGGCGCCCGACGCTGCGTTCGAACCGACGCTCGTGGGGTTCCGGCTGACCATCATCGCCCTCGCGGCGTTCGTCGTCGGCGTCGCCCTCCATCGGGCACCGCAGCCGCTCGCGGTGTGGCGAGGGTCGCTGAGCCGTGAAGCCATAGCGATCCAGCAACGCGGTACGCGCCTTCTCATCATCGGTGCGGTGGCCTTCATCGTCATCCAGCCGCTCCTGGGCGGCGTTGCCACCGTGGCGTCGGTCGTGTCGACGCTGTCGCTGCTCCTCATCATCGGCCTCTGGCTGCGGCTCTACGCGGCGGTCACGCTCAAGAGCCGCCGCGGCCTTATCCTGACGCTCGCCATCCTCCCGGTGCTGCCGATGGTGACGCTCGCGAGCGGCGGGTTCGTCGGTTCAGGCATCAGCTGGGTGATCTCGGTTGCGGCTCTCTTCTTCATCCTCGTCCGGCGCCGCCTGCTGATGATCCTCGCCATCCCGGTCGTCCTCTATGTCGGCCTCTCCTACTTCGTGACCTATGCCGCACAGCGGAACGATATCCGCGACGTCGTGTGGAGCAGCCGTTCGACGGTGATGGAGCGCGTTGATTCGGTGCTGGCGATGGTCGTCAGCTTCCAGCCGCTCGACCTCACGAACGAACTGCACAGCCGCAATCTCCGGAACCGGCTCAACCAGAACATGCTCGTCGGCGTCGGGGTGATCCGCCACGAGAACGACCAGGTCGATCTCGTTTACGGGCAGACGTTCCAGCCCTGGCTCCTCATCCCGCGCGCCCTTTGGCCGGGCAAACCGGACGTTGCCGGCAGCGGCACGATCGTCACGAACTTCACCGGCATCGGCTTCGCCGCCGGCACCAGTGTCGGTGCCGGCCAGGTGCTCGAATTCTATTACAATTTCGGGACTTTTGGGGTCATCGTCGGGTTCCTCGGCTTCGGCTATCTCCTCCGCTTCCTCGACCGCAAGCTGATGACGGGGCTCGTCGAAGGGAACCTCCGGCTCCTTCTCCTCTACGGCATGCCCGGCCTCGCGCTGCTCCAGCCCGGCGGCAGCGTGATCGAGATCGCGGTCGCCTCGATCGCGGCGATCGTCGCGGGACATCTCATCCTCGCCTACGAACGCCGCCGCAGCCGCGGACCGCAGCGGCGGAGGCTCAGATCCCCCGGCACGCCGCCGCTCTCGCTCCGGTCATGACCGACCCGATCCGGGTCGCGATTGCCTCGGCGGGCCGGTTCCACGTTCTCGACCTCGCGCGCGAACTCCTCGGCCTCGGCTTCGACGTGCGATTCTATTCCTATGTGCCGGCCGCGCGGGCGGAGGCGTTCGGCGTCCCGCGCGCCGCGCTCGTCTCGCTCCTCCCCGCGGCGGCGCCGATGCTCGCCTGGGCGCGGGCGCTGCCGGGGGTTGCGCCGGGCCGGCGCGAGGCGATGCTCCATCGGGCGCTCGATCGCGCGGTCGCGCGCCGGCTCCGGCCCTGCGATGTCCTGATCGCCATGTCGGGCATCTATCGCGACGCGCTCGTCCATGCCCGCCGGCGGTTCGGAGCGAGCGTCTGGCTCGAACGCGGCAGCCGGCACATCCTCTCGCAGGACGAGATTCTGGCGGGAATCCCCGGTGCCGCCCGGCCGACCGCGGACACGATCGCCCGTGAACTCGACGGCTATCGCTTCGCCGACCGGATCGTCGTGCCCTCGGGCCACGCGGCCGCGAGTTTTGCCCGCGACGCCGATGCCGCGGCAAAAGTGTTCCTCGATCCGCTCGGCGTGGACCTTGCGGCCTTTCCGCAGCGCGCCGCCCCGCGGGAAGGGCGGGACCTCCGGCTGGTGTTCGCCGGCTCATGGTCGCTCCGGAAGGGCTGCGACGTTCTGGCGGCGGCGATGGCGGGGCTCGACGGCGTGACCCTGACCCATGCCGGCGGGATCGGCGACTGCCCGTTCCCGTCCGGTGATGCGCGGTTCGCGAGCGTCGGCGCCGTCGACCAGGCCGAGCTTCCCCGCATCTACGGCGACGCCGATACGCTCGTCCTGCCCTCGCGGGAGGACGGCTTCGGCATGGTGCTGACCCAGGCGCTCGCCTCCGGCCTCGGCGTGATCGCCTCGGACCGGACGGGCGCGCCGGACCTTGCCACGACCCCCGCGTTGCGCGAGCGGATCACGATCGTGCCGCACGGCGACGCGGCGGCCCTTCGCGCCGCGATCGTGGCGGCCCGCGACCGCCGGCGTTCGGGCGAGGTTCTGCCCGCCCTCGCGGCAAGCGACCGCGGAACGCTGTCGTGGCGGGCCTATGCGGATCGTTACGCCGAAGAGCTCAGGCGGCATCTCGCGGGGCGCCGATGACCGAGGATGGCGGCATCCGGGTGACGCACGCGATCGCGGGCCTCGCGGCCGCTCATGGCGGGCCGTCCTATTCCGTACCGCGCCTCGTTGCCGCCCTCCGCCGGGTCGGGGTCGATGCCGAACTCGTCTCGGTCGTGACCGGCCCGCCGCCGGCCGATCTGCCGTCCGGCACCCGGTTCCATCCGCCGTCCTTGCCCTGGCTGCCGGTGCTGAACCGCTTCCTCGTTTCGGCCCCGCTCCGGCGCGACCTGATGGAGCCGCGCGGCAGCCGGTCGGTGATCCACGGCCATGGCCTCTGGCTGAAGCCGAACCTCGATGTCGCCGCCGCGGCGCGGCGCCGGGGCGTGCCGCTGGTGATCTCGCCGCGCGGCATGCTCGCGCCCGAGGCGCTCGCCTTCTCGCGGTGGCAGAAGGCGATCATCCGGCGGTTCGGCCAGCAGGCGGCGCTCGATGAGGCGGCGTGCTTCCACGCGACGAGCGAAGCGGAGCGGGAAGACATCCGCGCCTTCGGCGTTCGGGCGCCCATCGCGGTCATTCCGAACGGCATCGACCTGCCCGACTTCACCGCTCCGGACCGTCCGCTGCCGCGCCACACGGTGCTTTCGCTCGGCCGGATCCATCCCAAAAAGGGCCTTGCCGATCTCGTCGCGGCCTGGGCGACGGTCGAGCCGCAGCGGCCGGACTGGCGTCTCCGGATCGTCGGACCCGACGAGAACGGTCACGCCGCTGAACTCCGCCAACTGGCCGCGCGTCGCGGCGTGTCGCGGCTCTCGGTCGAGGATGCGCTCTACGGCAGGGACAAGGCGGCGGCGTTTGCGGCGGCGGGCGTCTTCGTGCTGCCGTCGCGGAACGAGAATTTCGGCCTCACGGCCGCGGAGGCGCTCGCATACGGCGTACCGGTCATCGCGACGCGGGGGACGCCGTGGGCGGGCCTTGCCGCGGAGCGGGCAGGGTGGTGGATCGAAGGGACCGCCGCAGCCATCGCCGATGCGCTCCTCGACGCGACGGCGCGTCCCGCCACCGAGCTCGCGGCAATGGGTCAGCGGGGGTGGGCGTGGATGGCACGGGACTTCGGCTGGGACGGCGTCGCGACGGCGATGAAGGACGTGTATCGCTGGTTGCTGACCGGTGGGGTGCACCCGCCGACCGTGGAAGTGCTATGAACGTCCGGCGCGGGTTTCGCGCGGCCGGCGTGAATCGTGCACGGCATTCCCCGGCAGGGCCATCTGCGCTATGCGACGGGGGACCGCGAGCGGCGGCGGCTCGGGCCGCGGCAGGGGCTCAAATGGGCGCGGACGGAGCTGAATGACCGACACGGCGCTGCGCAGCGCGCTTCCCGCGGTGGATCGCGACGTCGAACTCCTTCTCCAGACCGCGATGCGGCCGCTGACGGAGGCCGCGCGGAGCTGGGCGCTGTGGAAGCAGCGCAACAATCTCGACGACGTCGGCTGGGAGCAGCACCGGACGCTGGCGCTGATCGCGCCGCGGCTGCCGGAAATCGCGCCCGACTGCGAATACCTCCCGCGCGTGAAGGGCCTCGCCAAGGCGAGCTGGACGCAGTCGCAGGTCCAGCTCCAGGCCTCGACCGAGGCGGTGGAGATTCTCACGGCCGCCGGCATGCCGGTCCTCTTCATCAAGGGCGGCGCGTTCCTCGCGGCGGGCTACCGCTACGCCGCGCCGCGCATCAGTGCCGATCTCGACATCCTCGTGCCGCGACACCGGTTCGGCGAGGCGATCCGCGTCCTCTACGCCGCGGGCTGGCGGTCGGCGCATTCGGTCGAATATGCGAGCAATCACTGGCGGTTCCAGCCGGGTCTCAACCTCCTCCGCGGCCGCCATGGCGATATCGACGTGCATCACCAGCCGGTGCGGACGCCGCGTCTGACCGACGCCGCCGTCGAAGCCATCTGGCAGCGCGCGCGGCCGGCGGTATTCCGCGGCCAGTCGATCCTCGTCCCGTCGGTGGCGGACATGATCGTCTTCACCGCCGCACACGCGATTCCCGATGATGCCGAGGTCGCGACCGCGGCGTGGGCCTTCGACCTCCAGCTCCTCCTCGGCCAGCCGGAGTTCGACCCCGCCGCAACGGCCGGGATTGCGGTCGAACTCGGCGCTGCGGCGAATTGCGTGGCGGCGATGCGGCTCCTCCGCGGGCTCGCCGATTCCGAGCCGGCGGGGCGGCTCCTCGAGGCGCTGCGCGGGAAAGGCGCGGCCGGCGACGGCCTTGCCCCGGCATCGCAGCCGCCGGCGAGGTGGACGGTGCCGCTCCGGCGGGCGCTGCGGCCGCTGGTGGCGCGCGTCGGCGTGCCCAACACGCGTTCCCTGCTGGAGCTCTACGCCGGAACGCCCGGCTCCCGCATGAGCCGCCCGCTCCGGAGGCTCGCCGGCCGGGTGGCAACGACCGCCGACGGCGCGTTCGAATCCGAGACCGCGGCGATCCCGTTCCTCCTCGAGCAGCGGCGCCGGCCCGGCCGGGTGCGCGAGGCGGTGGTGCCGGCGGCGCTCGGCGAGGCGGCGATCCGGCACGACGTCGCCCTCGGCGGCCGCGCGAAGAACGATCAATTCCTCGTCATCGACATCGAGTTCGCCCGCATTCCCGTCGCCCGTCGCTGCCGGCTCGAAATCGTCTCCGAGGGCCTGCCGATCGCGCAGCCGGTGCTGTGGCGGAGACCCGGCGCGCCGCCGAACGGGCGGGCCTCCTTCGCGCTGCCGCTGCGGCTCCTCCCGCGCGGCGCCACGATGCTGGCGATCGAATCCGTCGCCGAGGACCTCTTCCACGGCACGCCGCCCGACTCGGTGATCCTGCGCAGCGAGGCGATCGCCCATCGCATCACGCGGCTCGCATGGTGCTGATCGCGCCCGGCGGCGTCGCTTCAGGCAATTGCTCCGAAGGCGCATCGTGATCGACGCCGTCACGCCCCTCGTGATCACCTTCAACGAAGCGCCGAACATCGCGCGGACGCTCGACCGGCTGCGCTGGGCGAAGCGCGTGGTGGTGGTCGACAGCGGCAGCACCGACGGCACGGTCGACATCGTCGGCCGCTACTCGATGGCGGACCTCGTCCGCCATCCGTTCGAGAGCTTTGCCGCGCAATGCAATTTTGGCCTGTCCCTCGTCACGACGGAGTGGTGCCTTTCGCTCGATGCCGACTACGTCGTCAGCGAGGCGCTGGTGGAGGAGATGCGCCGGCTGGCCGACACGCCGGGCGTCGACGGCCATCGCGCCGCGTTCCGCTACTGTATCGACGGCCGGCCGCTCCGCGGGTCGCTCTATCCGCCGCGGGTCGTCCTCCATCGGACGAAGGGAGCGGTGTACGAGGACCGCGGGCACGGCCATGCGGTGGTAGTCGCCGGCGCGGTGGGGAATCTTCGCGGCACGATCGACCACGACGACCGGAAGCCGCTGTCCGTCTGGTACGCCTCGCAGCAGCGCTACGCCCGCGCGGAGGCGACGCACATCCTCGCGGCCGCGAACGGCACGCTGTCGCGGGCGGATCGCATCCGCCGGAACGCAGTCGTCGCGCCGTTCCTCGTGCTCTTCTACGTTCTGTTCGCCAAAGGCTGCATCCTCGACGGCCGGGCCGGCTGGCTCTATGCGCTGCAACGGATGCTGGCGGAGATTCTGCTTGCCATCGAACTCACCGATCGCCGGCTGAAGGCATCGGCGCAGCAGGAATGACCGCGTGCCCGTGACGTCGCGACCGAAGCTGCCGGCATGCTGATCCTCGGCATCAATGCGTTCCATGCCGACAGCTCGGCGGCGATCGTGCGCGACGGGAGGCTCGTCGCGGCGGTGGAGGAGGAGCGGTTCCGGCGCGTAAAACACTGGGCCGGGTTCCCCTCCGAGGCGATCGCCTATTGCCTCCGCGAGGCCGGCGCCACGGTTCGCGACCTCGACCACGTGGCCGTCAACCAGGATGGCCGCGCCCAGTTCTGGCACAAGGTCGCCTACGCTGCCTTCCGGCGACCGAGCCCAAGTCTCGTCCTGTCGCGTCTCAGGACCCGGCGGGCGCGGAAGGGCATTCCCGAGCACCTTGCGGAGGCGTTTCCCGGCGGGGGCTTTCGTGGTGTGGTGCACGCCGTCGAGCACCATGAGGCGCATCTGTCGTCGGCGTTCCACATGTCGCCCTTCGCCGAGGCTGCGACCGTGTCGGTGGACGGGTTCGGCGATTTCAGCTCGGCTGCCTGGGGCATCGGTTCCGGCGCGCGGCTCGACGTCGAGGGGAGGGTGCTGTTCCCGCACTCCCTCGGCGTCTTCTATCAGGCGCTCACCCAGTATCTCGGCTTCCCGCACTACGGCGACGAGTACAAGGTGATGGGGCTGGCGCCCTATGGCGAACCGCGCTTCGCCAGCCAGCTCCGCCGCCTCGTCTCGCTGCGCGACGATGGCGGCTTCGCGCTCGACCTCCGCCATTTCCGCCATCACCGCGAGGCGCTGTCGTTCGACTGGGCCGGCGGCGTGCCGGAGTTCGCGACGCTCTACACCCCCGCGCTCGTCGAGCTCCTCGGCCCGGCGCGGACGGGCGATGCGCCGCTCGAGCAGCGCCATCGCGACATCGCCCGCTCGGTCCAGGCGGTCTACGAGGAGGCGTTCTTCCACCTTCTCCGCACGATGCACGACCGCCACCCGGTCGACGCCGTCACGATCGCCGGCGGCTGCGGCGCCAACTCGGTCGCGAACGGCAAGGTGCGGCGCGAGACGAAGTACCGCCGCGTCTACGTCCAGGCCGCCGCGGGCGATGCCGGCGGGGCGATCGGCGCGGCTTACACGGTCTGGCACCGCCATCTCGGGCAGGGCGCCCGGTTTGCGATGGACCACGCCTATTGGGGGCCGTCGTTCGACGCGGCAGCCATCGACGCGGTGCTGGCGAAGAACGCCGCCGCCATCGCCGAAGGCGGCTGCGAGGTCACGCGCCCCGGCACGGACGGCATCGTCGCGGCCACGGCCGCCGCCATCGCCGACGGGCTCGTCGTCGGCTGGTTCCAGGGCCGGATGGAGTGGGGGCCGCGCGCGCTCGGCAACCGCTCGATCGTGTGCGATCCGCGCCGGGCCGACATGAAGGCGATCCTCAACGCCAAGATCAAACGCCGCGAATCCTTCCGGCCGTTCGCGCCGTCGGTGCTGAAGGAGGCGGTGGGCGAATGGTTCGAGGAGGACGACGACGTCCCCTTCATGATGCAGGTTTTCCAGATCCGCGAGGACAGGCGGGCGCAGATCCCGGCCGTCACCCATGTCGACGGCTCGGGCCGGCTGCAGACGGTGCACGCCGAGACGAACCCGCTGTACCACCGGCTGATCTCCGCCTTCCGCGACCTGACGGGCGTGCCGATGGTGCTCAACACGTCGTTCAACGAGAACGAGCCGGTGGTGTGCGCCCCCGACGAGGCGCTCGCCTGCTTCCTGCGGACGAAGATGGACGTGCTGGTGCTCGGCGACGTGCTGATCACGCGGCGCCCGCAGGCGGCCGCGGCCGGGTAGGGCGCCACGCGACGGGCGAACGGCCGCGGGATCGTCAGACCGCTTCGTCCATCCGGCGAAGGTCTTCGTGGATGACGCCCTCCCAGCGTTCGTAGACCGCCAGCAGGAGTTCCGGCTCGCCGGGTTTCAATGCCCGCATCAGAAGGTCGGTCGCGTCGGTATAGGGATGCGACTGGCTGCCGATGGCACCGGCGCCCCTTTCGGTGAGCTCGATCACCGTGGCGCGCCGGTCCGTCGGATGGGGCGTGCGCCGGGCGAGGCCGTCGCGTTCGAGGCAGTCGACGAGCGTCGTCACGCTTCGCGGCGCGATCCCCACCGCCTTTGCGATTTCGCTCATCTTCTGCGGACCGGCGTCGCGCAGGAGGATCATCACGTTGAACCGGGCGAGCGTGACCCCTTCATCGGCGTCGCCGATCCGCCGCATCAGCCAGCGTTCGGAGAGCAGTTTCACGTTGTTCAGGCGCTGGATGAGGGCAGTGGCAACGGGGTCCGCGGTGCCTGGAAGCGGCTTCTTCATGTTCGATACCGGATGCGCAGGGAACGGCGCATCATAGCATCAACCGTGCCGGCTTTCGCTCTCCGGTCAGGTGGGCGGGTGTTCGCGGCGACCGATGTCGGCGTGCTTCCCGGTCGTGGCCGTGGCCGAGGGAATCAGTGTCCGGCCGGCATGCCTCCCGGAGGCGCGGGAGGCTGCCGGACGAAGAAGGCCGCCACGATCGCGAGGAGCGAGATTGCCGCTCCCCAGACGAAGGCGGTGGTGATGCCGCCGGCGAGAGCCGTCGCCGCGTCGGCGCCGCCGTCCGCGAGGGTCGCCGAGCGGCTCGTCATCAGCGCGATGAAGAGCGCCGTGCCGGCGGCGCCCGCCACCTGCTGGATCGTGCCGACCACCGCGCTGCCATGCGAGTAGAGGTTCATCGGCAGCGAGCCGAGGCCTGCCGAGAACAGCGGCGTGAAGGTGAGCGCAAGGCCGACCATCAGGAGGACATGGGCCGGCAGGATCAGCCACACCGAGGTCTCGGGGCCGATCGTGGCGAGGTACCACATCGACGCGCTGACCACGATCGAGCCCGGCACGACCAGCGGGGTCGGGCCATATCTGTCGTAGAGCGCGCCGACGAAAGGCGAGCAGAGCCCCATCGCGAGGCCGCCCGGCAGCAGGAAGAGGCCGGTCCACAGCGTGCTGAGGCCCGAGACGTTCTGGAGGAAGAACGGCAGGAGGATCAGCGCGCCGAACAGCGCCATCATGCTGATCGCCATCATCGCGATGGCGATCGAGAAGTTCCCCGAGTTGAAGGTGCGGAGATCGAGGAGCGCGCGGTCGTTCCGCTGCAGCGAAAGCTGGCGGAGGCCGAACACGAGGAGCGCCACCACGCCGACACCGAGGGCGACCGAGGTCGGGATCACCGGCTCGTGCGAGCCTGCCTCGCCGAGGCTCGACAGGCCGAAGACGATGCCGCCGAAGCCGAGCGCCGACAGGATCACCGAGACGACGTCGAGCGGCGCCTTGCGCGGCGTCGAGACGTTCGGGATCCGCGTGCCGCCGAGGACGAGCGCCGCGATCGCGATCGGGAGGACGAGGATGAACATCCACCGCCACTCCAGCGACTGCAGGATGACGCCCGACACGGTCGGACCGATCGCCGGGGCCACCGAGATGACGATCGAGATGAAGCCCATCGTCTTGCCGCGCGACTGCGGCGGCACGAGCGTCATGACGGTCGTCATCAGGAGCGGCATCATCACCGCGGTGCCCGATGCCTGGACGATGCGGCCCACCAGCAGCACCTCGAAGCCGGGAGCTGCGGCCGAGATCAGCGTGCCGAGCGAGAAGAGGCTCATCGCGAGGATGAACACCGGGCGGGTGTTGAGGCGCTGCAGCAGGAAGCCGGTGATCGGGATGACGGTCGCCATCGTCAGCAGGAACGCCGTCGTCAGCCACTGGGCGGCCGAGGCGGAGATCGCAAGGTCGACCGTCAGGCGCGGCAGGGCCACGCTCATGATCGTCTCGTTGAGGATCACGACGAAGGTGGAAACGAGGAGGAGGGTGATGACGAGCCGGTTGCGCGCCGAGTGATCGGTCGCGGCGGGCGCCGGCGGAAGGCCATCGAGCGTCGCTGTCGTGTCGGTCATGAGATGCCTGCCGTCGAACGTGGTCGGGAAGCCCGGATGGCGCCCCGGAAGCGAAAAAGGGGCCGCCCCCGCCATTGCTGAACGGAACCAAAGACCCCTTGTCTGGAACGCGTGCCTTCTACCCGGCGCTGCAACCGGTCGCCAGCGGCCGCTTCGCAACGCTGACCCCCGCAGCGTGCAGCAGGCGATCAGCCCGGCGGCGGCTTCTTCATCCTGTCGAGGGCCGGACCGACGGCGAGGCCGAAGGCAACGCCGATGCCGATCCCCATGCCGATGCCGATGGCGAGGTTGTCGATCGCCATCCCGACGCCGGTGCCGATGGCGACGCCCACGCCGATGCCCAGCGCGAGACCCGATCCGGAGCTGCCTGATTGCGTCGCCATCGTCTGCACATAGGCGATCGACGGGTGCGGTCAACCCCTCGCTCCACCGGAGGTACGGTAGTGCCCCGGAGCGCCGGGGCCGCTATCGTTCGCCCTCGCGCCCGCCGTGCGCGATTCCGGCGGCGGTTCTCGGCTCAACAAGCGTCCGGACATTGTCCCGCCTCGTCTTCGTCAATCGCTATTTCCACCCCGACCATTCGGCGACGAGCCAGATGGTGTCGGACCTCGCCTTCGCGGAAGCGGCCCGCGGCCGGGAGGTGGCGGTCGTCACGAGCGGGCAGATCTACGACGACGCTGCGGCGGCGCTGCCGGAGCAGGAGACCGTCGCCGGCGTTGCCATCCGGCGGGTGCGGACCAGCCGGCGGGGCCGCGCCGGGCTCGCGGGAAGGGCACTCGACTACCTCTCCTTCTACCGCGAGGCGCGGCGCGCGCTGAAAGGCATGGTGCGGACCGGCGACGTGGTGATCGCGAAGACCGACCCGCCGCTCCTCGGCGTTGCGGTGGGCCGCGTCGTCCGGCAGCGCGGCGGCCGGCTCGTGAACTGGCTGCAGGACCTCTACCCGGAGGTGGCGTTAGCGGCCGGCGTCCGCGGGTTTGGCGGCATCGTCGGCCGGCGGCTCACCGCGGCCCGCGACCGCTCGCTCCGCGCCGCAGCGGCGAACGTTGCGATCGGCGAGATCATGGCGAGACGGCTGCGGGTGCGCGGCATTCCCGACGGGCTCATCCACGTCATCCCGAACTGGGCCGACGAGACGGCGATCCGGCCGGTGCCGGTCGCGGTCAATGAACTACGGGCGGCGTGGGGCTATGCGCCCGGCGAATTCGTGGTCGGCTATTCCGGCAATATCGGCCGGGCGCACGAGATCGACACCATCCTCGCCGCCGCGGAGCGCCTTCGCGAACGGAGGGCGATCCGCTTTCTCGTCGTCGGCGGCGGGCATCTTCGGCCGGAGCTCGAAGAGCGGGCGCGGTCGCGCGGGCTCGCCTTCGATTTCCGCCCGTACCAGCCTGCCGGGGCGCTGTCGGCCTCGCTGTCGGTGCCGGACGTCCACTGGGTGTCGCTCCGCCCGGCCTTCGAGGGGTTGATCGTCCCGAGCAAGGTCTACGGCATCGCCGCCGCCGGCCGGCCGATCATCGCCGTCGCCGCGCCCGAGGGCGAAATCGGCCGGCTCGTCGCCTCGCACGATTGCGGTGTGGCGGTCGCTCCGGGCGACGGGGCGGGCCTAGCTGCGGCGATCGCCGCGCTCGCCGACGATCCGGCCCGGCGCGAGCGCCTCGGCGCGAACGCGCGGGCGGCGGTGGACGGGCCGCTGTCGAGGGCATCCGCCCTCGCGCGCTGGGCGGCGCTTCTCGACGGCCTCGCAGCGCCGTGATCGTTCGTGAGGATCGGCCCGGCGGCAATCGGATTGCGGTCGGGAGCCCGATGAGCCATGGGATTGCCTGTGGCGCTCCGGGTTGCGCCAGAAACATGTACGCCCCGGCGGTCCCGGCCGGCGGCGGGCGAGGAGGCTGAGTGGCGAAAGACGCGGCGAAGCGGAAAGTGGCCCTCATCACCGGCGTGACCGGTCAGGACGGCTCCTATCTCACCGAGCTCCTGATCGGGAAGGGCTACACCGTCCACGGCATCAAGCGCCGGTCGTCCTCGTTCAACACGGGGCGGATCGACCACCTCTACGAGAACCCGCAGGCCGAAGACCCGCGGCTCGTCCTCCACCATGGCGACATGACGGATGCGACCAACCTCATCCGCATCGTCCAGGAGACGCAGCCGGACGAGATCTACAATCTCGCCGCCCAGTCGCACGTCCAGGTCAGCTTCGAGACGGCGGAATACACCGCCAATGCCGACGGCATCGGCGCGCTCCGCCTCCTCGAGGCGATCCGCCTGCTCGGGCTCGTCGGCCGGACGCGATTCTACCAGGCTTCGACGTCGGAGCTGTTCGGCAAGGTCCGCGAGGTACCGCAGAGCGAGACGACGCCGTTCTACCCCCGCTCGCCCTATGGCGCGGCGAAACTCTACGCCTTCTGGATCACCGCGAACTACCGCGACGCGTACGGCATCCACGCTTCGAACGGCATCCTGTTCAACCACGAAAGCCCGATCCGCGGCGAAACCTTCGTCACGCGGAAGATCACGCGCGCGATCGCCGCGATCGAGCACGGGCTCCAGGAAACGCTCTATCTCGGCAATCTCGATGCGCAGCGCGACTGGGGTCACGCCCGCGATTATGTCGAGGGGATGTGGCTGATGCTGCAGCAGGCGGCGCCGGACGACTATGTCCTCGCCACCGGCGAGGCGCATTCGGTCCGCGAGTTCGTCGAGCGCGGCTTCGCCGAGATCGGCCGCGTCATCCGGTGGCATGGCTCCGGGGTGGAGGAGACGGGGCGCGACGAGCGCACCGGCGACGTCCTCGTGCGCATCGATCCGCGGTATTTCCGGCCGACCGAGGTCGACATTCTCCTCGGCAACCCCGCCAAGGCCCGGCAGGCGCTGGGCTGGAAGCACCGGGTTTCGTTCGCGGAGCTCGTCCGGGAAATGGTGCTGGCGGACCTCGAGGCCGTCCGCGACGAGCGCCGCAAGGACCGCAATGACTGAGCCGCCGGTCCCGTTCGATCTCGCCGGGCGCCGCGTCTACGTCGCCGGCCATCGCGGCATGGTCGGGTCGGCGCTGGTCCGCCGTCTCGCCCGCGAGGGCTGCACGATCCTCGTCGCCAGCCGCGAGGAACTCGATCTCCTCGACCAGGCGGCGGTCCGGACCTGGATGCACGCGGCGCGGCCCGACGTGGTATTCCTCGCCGCCGCCAAGGTCGGCGGCATCCTTGCCAACGACCGCGAGCCGGCGGGCTTCCTCCACGACAACCTCGTCATCGAGACGAACCTCATCGGCGCCGCGCACGAAACGGGCGTCCGGAAACTCCTTTTCCTCGGGTCGAGCTGCATCTACCCGAAGTTCGCCGAACAGCCGATCACCGAGGAGGCGCTCCTCACGGGCGCGCTCGAGCCGACCAACCAGTGGTATGCGATCGCCAAGATCGCGGGGCTGAAGCTCGCGGAGGCCCATCGCCGCCAGTTCGGCGACGACTTCATCTCGGCGATGCCCACCAACCTCTACGGGCCCAACGATAATTTCGACCTCGAAACGAGCCACGTCCTGCCGGCGCTGATCCGGAAATTCCACGACGCGCGGGCGCACGGCGACGACCGGGTGACCCTCTGGGGGACCGGGACGCCGCGCCGCGAGTTCCTGCACGTCGACGACTGTGCCGACGCGCTGGTGTTTCTGATGAAGACCTATTCCGCGCCCGGCCACATCAATGTCGGGACGGGGACCGACGTCACCATCCGCGAACTCGCCGACATGGTCGCCGAGGTCACCGGCTTCACGGGGCGGATCGAGCTCGATCGCTCGCGGCCCGACGGCACGCCGCGAAAGCTGATGAGCGCCGCGCGCCTCGCCGCGCTCGGCTGGCAGCCGACGATCGGCCTTCGCGAGGGCATCGCCGCGACGTATGAATGGTTCAAGGCCCAGAAGACCGTGAGGGCCGTGCCCGCCGGAGCCGCCGCATGACCCTCGCGAAGCGCGTCCTCGTCACCGGGGGCGCGGGTTTCATCGGCTCGCATCTTTGCGATGCGCTCCTCGCGCGGGGGCACGAGGTGCTGTGCGTCGACAATTTCTACACCGGGAGCCGCGCCAATCTCGCGCATCTCCTCGCCAATCCGCGGTTCGAGCTCGTCCGCCACGACGTGACGTTCCCGCTCTATGTCGAGGTCGACCAGATCTACAACCTCGCATGCCCCGCGAGCCCGATCCACTATCAGCGCGACCCGGTGCAGACGACGAAGACGAGCGTCCACGGCGCGATCAACGTGCTGGGCCTTGCAAAGCGCCTCGGCGCGCGCGTTCTCCAGGCGTCGACCAGCGAGGTCTATGGCGACCCGGAAGTCCACCCGCAGACGGAGGACTATTGGGGCCACGTCAACCCGATCGGCCCGCGCTCCTGCTACGACGAGGGCAAGCGCTGTGCCGAGACGCTGTTCTTCGACTACCACCGCCAGCACGGCCTCGAGATCAAGGTCGCCCGCATCTTCAACACCTACGGGCCGCGGATGCATCCGAACGACGGCCGCGTGGTGTCGAACTTCATCGTCCACGCCCTTCGCGGCGAGCCGATTCCGATCTACGGCAATGGCGAGCAGACGCGGTCGTTCTGCTATGTCTCCGACCTCGTCTCGGCCCTCATCGCGCTCATGGAATCGCCGGCCGAGGTGACCGGGCCGATCAATCTCGGCAATCCGCGCGAGTTCACGATCCGCCAGCTGGCCGACCTGGTCCTCGCCCATACCGGCAGCCGCTCGGCCATCGAGACGCGGCCGCTGCCGACCGACGACCCGCGGCAGCGCCGGCCGGACATCACGCTCGCCGGGACGAAGCTCGGCTGGGAGCCGACGGTGCCGCTCGAAGAAGGGCTCGACCGGACGATCGACTATTTCCGCCGGCTGCTCGCGGAACAGCCGTCGGCCGGCGGCTAGCGGGGAGGGCGGACGCCCGTGTCCGAACCGACCGCAGCGCTCGTCGTCATCGGCGACGAGATTCTCTCGGGCCGCACCGCGGACCGCAACATCAACGCGCTGGCGCGCTTCCTCTCCGGGCTCGGCATCGACTTCCGGGAAGTCCGCGTCGTGTCGGACGACGAGGCGGCGATCATCGCCGCCATCAATGCGCTGCGGCCGACCGTGACGTACCTCTTCACCACCGGCGGCATCGGGCCGACGCATGACGACATCACCGCCGCGGCGATCGCCAGGGCGTTCGGCGTGCCGCTGGTCCTCGACCAGCGCGCGGTCGACATTCTCGCCGCGCGCTATCCCTCCGGCGGGCTCACGGAATCGCGGCTCCGCATGGCGATGATCCCGGAAGGCGCGGAGCTCATCGCCAATCCGGTAACGGCTGCGCCGGGTTTTCGCATCGGCAATGTCCATGTCATGGCGGGCGTGCCGGCGATCATGCGCGGCATGCTGCAGTCGATCGCGCCGACGCTGGTGCCCGGTCGCGTGGTGCTGTCGGAGACGGTGCCGGCGGCGATCGGCGAGAGCGTCATTGCCGTCCGGCTCGGGGCGATCCAGGCGGATTTCCCGGACGTCGCCATCGGCAGTTATCCGCAGATGGGTGAGCGCGGCTTCTCGACCGAACTCGTGCTCCGCTCGCGCGATGCGGCGCGGCTCGCAGCGGCCACGGCGCTGGTGCGGGAGCTGGTCGACACGGCAACCCGCGAACGGAAAAACCCCGCGCCGGACAAGGGATGAGGCGGGGCCTCGTGCCCCGCCTGACGTTGTCGTGCGGGAAGGAGGGGGAACCAAGGCCGAACCAGCCTCGTTCCTCAGACGCTCAGGTGCCGGGATGGGGAGGCGGCAGCACCAGGACTTGGCTGCATGCAGTACAGGGACCGGCATCCCGTCCCGCCGAAGCGTGACAATCGCCGTGACAAATGCCATTCCCTGTCACCGGCGGGCGTGGCGAAACTGGTAACCGCATCGGACTTAAAATCCGACGCCTCTCAATGGCTTACGGGTTCGATCCCCGTCGCCCGCACCACGTGCCGGGGTGTCAGTCCGGCCGGTTCGCATCCACGGCATGGACGGCCAGGCCGACACGGGCGCGTCCGTGGCCTCTTGATCGCCGGCGCGAAGTCCTTAGGTTAGCATTGATAGGATGGGGTTCCACATGCGCCTTCTTTGCAGGCTTACCGCCCAACGATATCTTCCCTGAATCCGAGCGGTCGCCCCTCGGGTTCGGGGCGTTGCTGCACGAGCGCTTGCCGCTCAGGGCGCTGATCTGAAAATTCAAGTCTAACCCCACGCTGCGGTACCACCGCGGCGGCCCGAGGCATGCTTCCATGAACCCGATTTCCGATTTCAGACTGTCGCCTGACATCATTCTCAGCCAGGACGAGCATCGGCAGCTCGTCCTTCTCGCCCTGTCCGGAACGGACATGACGGCGGACGACTCCGACTGGCTCCTGTACGAGCTCGAGCGCGCCCGCGTCGTCCCGGATCGATCGATGCCACCGGACGTCGTCCGCATGGGATCGACGGTCCACTACCGGACCGGTGGCGGCGAGACGCGCGTGGTCACGCTCGTCTTCCCGAAGCTCGCCGATATCGCCGCCGGCAAGATCTCGATTCTCACGCCGGTCGGGTCCGCCCTGATCGGCCTCCGGAAGGGGCAGTCGATCTCATACCGCGCGCGCGACGGTCGCCCGCAGTCGCTGACCGTCGTCGACGTGTTCCATCCCGAGACCGATGATCCGGGTCCGGCCGCGGCCTGACGCGCCATGGTCTGGTGGCCCGAGAGCGGAAAGCGGGCGGCGGACGCCGCGGCCGTCGCCGTCGTCCGCCCGGTCTAGTGGCGCGGAAACGGTGACGGCGGGGGAGGGGGCAATGCCTTCGATTGCCCTCCGCCCGGCATGTCGCCATTGTCGACAGGGGGCGCCCGACGGGCGAGGGGATGGGCTCTCCCTTCAGGTCATCCGCTCGATCCCTGCGAGGCGGGGGTCGGCGCAACGGAGCCGTCGGTGATGTTGCCGATCAAGAACATTCACGTGGTGGTCGGGCAGGGCGACGACGCCGCCATGTCGACGGCGGTCGACCTGGCGCGGCGATTCGGCGCTCATCTCACGGGCCTCGCGGTAGAGGAGCAGCCCGAACTGACGCACTACATGGACGAGGCCCGCGCCCTCGTGGAGGCACGTGTGGCGGCAGCGGGCGAGCGGTTCGAAAGCGCCGCGCGCCAGTCGGGCATCGATTTCTCGGCGGCGACCGTGGCGGTCCCGGTCAACGGCAGCATCGAGGAGATCCTGAAGCGCTGCCGGCTTTCGGACCTCGTGGTGATCGCGAAAGCGCAGCCGAGCGATCACTTCCTCTCCGAGCTCATTCGCCAGCTCCTGCTCGATTCCGCGGCGCCGCTGCTGATCGTGCCATCCGGGCAGGAGGGCGAGCCGAACTACGACCGCGCCGCGATCGCCTGGGACGGGCGTCCCGTTGCGGCGCACGCCATTCGTTCGGCGCTGCCGCTTCTCGAGCTTGCGCGCGAGGTCACGATTCTCACCGTGCTCGGGAGGGAGGAGTCACCCCCCGACAGCAGCGATCTGACGGCGCATCTCGCCCGGCACAACGTGACGGCGTTGCACCGCTACGTGCCCGCCGTCGGCTCGATCTCGGACGCGCTGCTCGACTTCATCAGCACCGAAGGGATCAACTGGATGACCATGGGAGCATTCGGCCATGGCCGCATTCGCGAGCTCATCTTCGGGAGTCCGACACGGGACATGCTGACCGGCGCGAGTATTCCGATCCTGATGCACCATTGAACGGGCTGTGCCCGGGGGCGCCGCAGCTCCGGGGAGCCGAAGACCGACCCATTCACGCATTCGCTCCAGGCCTTTCCGCAATGACAACCGGTTCCGAGGCTCCCGAGCTCGATGTCGTCCAGTGGTTCAACACCGATGAGCCGTTGAGTCTGGCGCGACTGCGGGGACGAGTGGTCGTTCTCCACGCCTTCCAGATGCTCTGCCCCGGCTGCGTCCACTACGGCATTCCGCAGGCACAACGAATCGCCGCCCTGTTCTCGTCCGACCATGTCGCAGTGATCGGCCTGCACACGGTCTTCGAGCACCACGCCGCCATGACGCCGGTGTCGCTGCAGGCCTTCCTCCACGAGTACCGGGTCACGTTTCCGGTGGCCGTCGACCGGCCCGGCACGGAGGGCCCCATTCCGCGGACGATGGCTGCCTACGGCATGAAGGGCACGCCGACGCTCGTTCTCATCGATCGCCTCGGCCGCCTGCGGAAACAGGCCTTCGGCAAGGAAGAGGATCTCCAGGCGGGCGCGGACATCGCCACGCTACTGTCGGAGCGTCCCGACGCGTAGTCCGCTGCGGTCCCGACGGGACGGCTGCCCTCTTTCTTCACCTCGCCCCTTGTGGGCCCCTTGTGGGGGAGGCCGGGAGGGGACTTGCGGCCTGCGTACGCGGTACGGCCGAATTGGCGGGTAGGCCGAAAGTCCCCACCCCAACCCTCCCCACAAGGGGAGGGAGAACCACGGCCGAGACCAACCTCATTCCTTTACGGACTCTGGAGCCGGTGTTTTCGAGAAACGGCAGCCGCTTCGTGGGTCATTCTCCAACAGCGTTGGTCTCGACTGACCCTCGGTCGAAGCGGGGCAGGGATTCCCTGCCGGCCCTCATGTGGCGTCAGACGCCCAGGTCGTTCGAGCCGGCAACCTCGGCCCGCCGACCGGCTCACGCGCTCGAAAGCTCGGGCACGGGCTGTCCGGCCACGGGTGGCCCCAGCCGAAGGAGACTGCGCATGATCGACCCGTCGACCGTGAGGTCCGCCAGGCTGTAGCGATCGAGGATCGCCAGATACGCGCCGAGCGCTTCCGCGAGCGCCTTCTTGAGCCGGCAGGCCGGGGCGAGGGCGCATGTGTTCTGCTCCGCGTCGAAGCATTCGACCAACCGGAAATCCTCCTCGGTCGTCCGCACGACGTCGCCGATCCGGATCTCCGCCGCCGGGCGACTGAGGCGAAGCCCGCCGCCGCGACCGCGCACGCTCTCGATGAAGCCGGCGCCGCTGAGCTTCTGGGCAACCTTCATCATGTGATTGCGCGAGGCGCGATAGCGGAGGGCTGCGTCCTGGATGGTGACGAGGCCCTCCGGGCGCAGCGCCAGGAACATCAGAAGCCGTAGCGAAAGGTCGGTGTAGAGGGTGAGCCGCATTGCCGCATCCTAAAGATGCACTGGAGATATTGCTTTAGCGCCCCGACGGCAATAGCGTTCCAAACATGCACTGAGAGTGCATGTTTGGAGGAAACGCCATGAACACAGCTCACACCATGGGCGCCGCCGTCGCTATTCCCGAAACCGTCATCGATTGGTCGAGCACCGCGCGCGATACCGCCGCCCACCGGGTCGGCGCCTACGCGACCGACCGCATGCATCCCGGAGTGTTCGTTGCCGCGATCGGCAGCTACGGCGCGATGCTCATCGGCCTCTGGCTCCTGTTCGGCACCGATCTCTCGACGGCGCTGAGCCTCATCATCTGCACCACCTACTTCGCGATGTATTTCGGCGTGCCGGTGGCGATGTATCGCCTCGCCCGGAAGACCCTGCTGCACGAGCCGCCCGCCGGTTCCCTCGGCCGCTTCCTCCGGGGCGACCTCGATACCGTGACCGGTCCGGTCAGCGGGTGGAGCGCGCTCTCCCAGGTGCTCGTCGTCCCGGTCTCCCTGACGTTCGGACTGATCGCGATGGGCATCATTCTCAAGGTTGTCGCCTAGGGCGCATGACCTCGTAGCCGGGACGGACTGCCCCGTACCATTCTGAAGTGGTCATGTTCGTTGACACTGCGGAACGGTGCGCTGGGTGTCCGTCATCGGGAGCGCCGAGATCGGCGCTTCCCGGGGTGAGTGAGCCGCCGGGTAGTGTCTTTCGTCCCGGCGCCCGCCACGTTCATCCGAATGTCGACAGGGCGGGTCGAGACCGGGCGGGCAGCGCTGCGCCTCCTGCCTGGGGTCGATCGGGGCCTCGGTGGTCTCCGCCACGATGGCGGCGCCGCCTGGCGGTTCAGGGCTCTCCTGCGGTCCGCCTGCAATCCAAAGAAGAATGGTCGTCCTCATTGCGACGGTCGCGCTGCCGGCCCCGCTCGAGGTCGTGTTCGTCACCTCGCCGGCGCGCCGGCGTCGCAGAATTCTCATCCCCAGGGGGCTACGTTCGTCGTTGAAGTCATCGATCTCCTTTTGTTTCCAGCCGTTGCAGGAGTTGCTCTTGCCGGGTTTCCGGCAAGCGGTTACCCAAAGGTACAATTCAGCGGTTGAAGAATCTGCCCCGCACAATCGGGGTTTCGCGGGCGGGGGCAATCTGCAAGTCGCCTCCGCTTCCCATCGATATCAGTCCGGAGCACCCCATGACTGTTACGCGCCAGCATGACGGCTCTACCGACGAGCCGGATGATCTCAAGGAGGCGGATCTCGAGCGGGCTCTCCGGCTCGTGCCGCGCGGCGCCGCCGCACTCGCAGGGCTGGCCGTAGCCCTCATCATCGTCGGCTGGCTCCTGGTCTACCTCCTGGTGTTCCTGCCCCGCGGCCCGGTCAACTGAGGGATCCAAATGGACGAGAAACGCATCGTCAGAAGCGAGCTGCGCTGGGTCTTCGTCGTCGCAGCGGCGGTAACGCTGATGCTCGTGGTGATCGTCGCGACGACGCTCGCCAACGCGCTTCATCCGCCGAGCAATGTCGAGACCATCGACCCCGCAACGCTCCATATCGCCGGCGAATTCACCGAGGCCAATCTCGGTACGCAGGAGAATGCCGACGGCACCGTCACCGTGCGCCTGATCGCCACGCAATACGCGTTCGTGCCGCGGTGCCTCCCGGTCCCGGAGGGACGGCCGGTGTCGATCAGGGTCACGAGCCCGGATGTCATCCACGGCTTCATCGTCGCCGGCACCAACGCGAACACCATGGTGGTGCCCGGCTTCGTCGCCGAACTCACCACCGAGTTCGACGAGCCGGGCGATCATCTGATGCCCTGCCACGAATACTGCGGCCTCGGACACAGCAACATGTGGGCGGTCCTGAGAGTCGTCCCCGAAGAAGAATGGATCCCCGACGCCAACGGGAGAATGACCTGTGAACTCGTCCCCTAATCGCTTGGTTGCCGCCCATATCTGGGTAGCCTTCATAGCCTTCGCCGTCGCCGCCGTGATGGGCGCGTGGCAGATGCTGGTGCGAAGCCCGATCGACGCGCCGCTCGAGACCGCCGAGACGTATTTCGTCTCGGTCACCGGTCACGGCGCGCTGATGGCCTATGTCCTGCCGACGCTCTTCGTGATGGGCTTCGGCTACTACGTCGCCATGACGGCGCTGAAGCAGCCGCTGCCTGGGCTCCGCTGGGCCTGGGCGGGCTTCTACATCGCGGCCATCGGCATCGTCATGGCGGTGGTGACCGTCCTGTCGGGCCAGGCCACGGTCCTCTACACCTTCTATCCGCCGCTCACCGGCAGCGTGTTCTTCTACCTCGGCGTGCTTCTCGTCGTGGTGGGGTCGTGGATCTGGGTCGCGGTGATGATCACCGCGATGATGAAATGGAAGCGCGCCAATCCCGGCGCGGCCGTGCCGCTGGCGATGTTCGCGACGGTCGCGAACGCCATCCTCTGGCTCTGGACGACGGCCGGCGTCGGTGCCGAACTCCTCTTCCAGGTGCTTCCGGCCTCGCTCGGCTGGACCGACTCGATCGACGCAGGCCTCGCCAGGACGCTGTTCTCGTGGACCCTCCACGCCATCGTCTACTTCTGGCTGATGCCGGCCTACATCGCCTTCTACACGATCCTGCCGAAGGTCGCGGGCGGGCGGCTCTATTCCGACACGATGGGACGGGTGAGCTTCATCCTGTTCCTCCTCTACAGCCTCCCGGTCGGGATGCATCACCTCTTCATGGACCCCGAGCACGGCAGCGGCTTCAAGTTCCTGCAGATGATGCTGACCGCGCTCGTCACGGTGCCGACGCTCCTCACCATCTTCACCATCGGTGCATCGCTGGAGATTGCGGCGCGGCTCCGCGGCGGGAAGGGGCTGTTCGGCTGGGTCCGCGCACTGCCCTGGGACAGGCCGATGGTCCTGGCCGCCGGCTTCTCGTTCATCATGCTGGGCTTCGGCGGCTTCGGCGGGCTCATCAACATGAGCTACGCGATGAACTCGATGATCCACAACACGTCGTGGGTCACCGCGCACTTCCACCTGATCTTCGGCGGATCGGTGGTGATCATGTACTTCGCGATCGCCTACCACATCTGGCCGAAGCTCACCGGGCGCGAAGCGCGGTCGCTGACGCCGATCCGGGTCCAACTCTGGCTCTGGTTCGTCGGCATCGTCATCACGAGCTTCCCCTGGCACATCCTTGGCCTGTTCGGGCAGCCGCGGCGCGTGTCGTCGTTCGACTTCGCCAATCCGGAGATCGCCTATTGGGGTCCCTGGACCACGGTCTCGGCCATCGGCGGCTTCATCATGCTCGCCGGTGCGGCGCTGTTCGTCTGGAACCTCGCCACGCTCTACCGCGGCGCGGCAGCCGATCGCACCATGAGCTACGCCATGGCGGTCCACCAGCCGCGGGAGGTGCCGCGGGTGCTCAACGGGTTCGGCCTCTGGAACACGCTCGTGGCCGTCCTGATGATCGTCGCCTACGCATGGCCGATCGCGCAGTTCTTCTTCCTTGACACCTATCCGGCGCCCGTTCAGCGCGTGGACGTGGGGGGCTGATCACAATGTCGAATGGCGAATCCCCCCGTCCGTCCGACCAGGACGCCGTCAACCGCCGCTGGCGCCTCTGGGCAAGCACGGGCGCCGGCGCAATCGTCGTGGTGGCCATCGTGATCGGCTTCTTCGTGATCTCCTCACGCGGAGAAGGCGGCGTCACGGGCGCGCTCGGACTCGACCACGTCCACGAGACTCCGGAGGCCGTCGCCCAGACGGCGGCCGGAGCGCTGCCCACGGACGTGGCGTGGACCGCCGCAACGCTCGGGCTCCTCGAGGACGCCGACCCGGAAGCGGGACGCGCGATTGCAGTCCAGACCTGCGCCAGTTGCCACGGCGAGGCCGGGATCGCCGTCGCCGCGGCGTTCCCGAATCTCGCCGGGCAGCCGGCCACCGCGATCTTCAAGCAGCTCTCCGACTATGCTTCGGGGCATCGCGTGTCGCCGATGATGGCGGCAATGGCCCAGGGCCTCACCGCCGCACAGATGGCCGATCTCGCGGTTCATTTCGCGGCCGAGACGCCGGCCGAGTCCATCGTCGATGCCAACCCGCCGGCGGCGATCGTCCAGCTCGTCGTCAACGGCGATCCGGCGCGCGGCCTGCCGCCCTGCAGTGCCTGCCACTCGGCCCGTGGCGGCCCGGTGGGGACACCGCCGCTCGGGGGCCAGCCGGCCGCCTATCTCGAGCAGCAGCTCACCGCCTTCGCGGCGGGGGAACGCGGCAACGACATCTACGGGCTGATGCGCGCCGTTGCCGGCATGCTGACCCCGGCCGAGATCGCCCAGCTGGCGGCCTATTACGGCAATTGACGCCGGACCGGCGGAAGCCGTCGCTGCGGGCCGGCTGCAAGGCCGGCCCGCAGAAGAGCGCGTGAAGCACTCGGCAGCTCAACGCGCCACTCCCCACCGACATTGCGGACGAGCCGCACCTTCTAGCGTGGCTCGATCCGGCGGTCGCGGCGTTGACCGTCAGTGGCGCAGTCCACGGCCGGTCCCGCCGCGCTCAGTCTGCGCTGTCCGAGTCGGCCGCGTGCCGCCGGGCCGTTATGGCCCGGGCGCGGGACATCAGGGATTTCCTGCCGGAGGCGGCCATGGCGGCGACGAGCCGGTCGACGAGCGGCCGCAGGGCCTCGTCGCTTTCCGCGAAGCGGGCGAGGCCGTCGGTCGCCCAGGCGCGGACGAAGGTCTGCGGATGGTCGGCGTTCTCCCGGAGGATGGCGACCGCCCGTTTCCGTTCCGCCGGGCTCCAGTCGAACAGCGGCAAGGCGCGCACGACCTGGAGGCGGACCTCCCACTGCTCCGCCTCTGCGGCGGGCCCCAGAAAGACGTCGCGGTAAGGCTCCACGAGCTCGCGTCGCCGGTGCGCGAGCTTCTCGAGGAGGTCGAGCGCCCGCATCCGGACGAGCCAGCTCTCGTGCCGGGTGAGCGAAACCAGCGACGCGACGGAGGCGGGGTCGGCGAGGACCAGGTCGAGGGCTTCCGGCGCCTTCGCAATCGAACGCCTGTCGCCACCGGAAAGACGGGCGAGGATCGCGTCGCGGAGGGGCAGGTCTTCCATCGTCGATGCCGCCTTTCTCGCGCGGTCGCCGTCGTCGGCGACGGGGGCGCAGCTCAGGAGACGAGAGAAACGATCTCCGGATGGACGTCCACCCGGTTTCTCCCCGCGTGTTTCGCCCGATAGAGCGAGGCGTCGGCGGCCGCGTGGAGATCGCGGATCGCTTCGGTGGTGGTGATGCGCAGCGACGCCACTCCGACGCTGACGGTGATCACGCCGCGTTCGCCTTCGGAATGCGCGATCGCCAGTTCCTGGACGGCGTAGACGAGATCGCGGGCCGCCATGACGGCTTCCTGACGGGAACAGTCCGGCAGGATCACCGCGAACTCCTCGCCCCCGGTGCGGGCCGCGAAGTCCGTGGCGCGGCGCGCGGTCTTGCGCACGGTCGCCGCGACGATGCGGAGGGCGTCGTCGCCGTCGATATGGCCATAGCGGTCGTTGAATTTCTTGAAGTGGTCGATGTCGATCATGATGAGGGCGAGGCGCTTGCGGTCGCGCGCACAGCGGGCGCCTTCCGCCGCGAGGCGCTCGTCGAAGGCCCGCCGGTTTCCGAGCCCGGTCAGGCTGTCGGTCATGGCGAGCTCCGCCAGGCGCCGGTTCAGCGTGTCGAGCTCCGCCTTCTGCCGGCCGATGGCCTCGCCCATCTCGTTGAACACCGTGCCGACCTTGCGGAAGTCCGGCACGAAGTCCTCCACCTCCACCCGCGCGGTCAGCTCGCCGGCCCGCAGCCGCTCGGCCGCGGAGGTCAACGCGGCGATGGGACGGTGAAAGAGGAATTCGCTGCCCTGCCAGATGAGGATGAAGAGGATGAGGCCGGTGATAGCAAAGAGGCCCGCGGTCGAAATCGCCTTGAAGTCGAGTTGCGCCAGGACCTCGCTTCGGTCGAGGAGGACCGCAAGCGTCCCTCCCGTGGCGGGGAGTGGGACGAACGCGGCGAGGACCGAAGCACCATCGAAGGCGATGGCGTCGCTCGTGCCGGAGCCGATGCCCCGGGCAGCCCAGAGCGCGGAGGCGGTGAGATCCTGACCGATGAGGTGGTCCGTGTCGCCCGGCGTGCCGCCGATCACCACGCCGCGCCGGTCGAACACGACGACGCGGGCGGTGGCGGTGGCGAGCTCCGTCTCCGCCGCGACCCGCGCCAGCCAGTCGAGGTCGATGCCGGCAACGAGCACCGCGCGGGCTTCGCCGGCCTCGATGATCGGCATCGCCGCGGCCAGCGATGCGCGTCCAGTGAGGCGGCTGATGAGATAGTCACTGACCACGAACCCACCCGTCGCGAGGGCGGCCTGGAAGTACTCGCGGTCGGCGATCGTGGTGCCGGGCATGGCAAGGGTCGAGCATACAACCGTTCCGTCGCTGCCGAAGACGGACAGGCTGGTCAGCCAGTCGAGGCGGCCGACGAGCTCGCCGAATGGATCGACGCAGGCCGTCGTCGACGTACCCGCGCTCGCCGGCAACTGGCGAACCTGGTCGAGGAGGATGTGGAGATCGCTGATGAGGTGGGTCTGGCGGACGGCGGCCCGCGCGGCGCGGTCGACGATGCCCGAGCGGGCCGCGTCGAGCGCCGCATTCCGGTCGGCGAGGATCGTCACGCCCTGCTGGACGCAAGCCACCAGGGCAACGATCGTGAGGAGGACGAACAGACTCGTCCGAAGACCGAACCGCGCCACGAACTTGCCCAAAGGCACACGCTCCCTGCAAAGGGAGACGGCATATCATCCGATTGCTGAACGATGGGGCGCCAACCTCTTCCGCACCTGATCGCAGCGTCAATCAGTGCTTAACGGGCTAACAAAAGGGCCGCGCGACGGTGACGTAGGCGGCCCAAGTCGGTCTCGTCGCAGGAGGTAAATATGACTACCGATGTCATGTTTACATCGCTCGTCCGGCGATGCAAGCGGTGTGCACCGGCGAAGGTCCCGTCGGCTGCGATAAGCTTCCGAAATGGAACCAAAAGCGGCGGTCGCCGGCCGTGGAGCCGGCGCGCAGAAGCGTCTCGCTCGGCCGAAGGGCAGGGGCTCCGTCCTCTTTGCTGTGCCCGTCAGCCGACAAACCGGCTAGATTGGCCGGGAGAGTCCCGGAACGAGGGCTCAACGGGGGGAGGAATGCGAATGGCCGGGACGAAACTCGCCATGACCATCGAACGCGGCCGACAGCAACTCGACATCGCGTTCAGGGACGACGACGGAAAACCGGCGGCGTCGATGAGCCTCGGGCGGCAGGCGGTCGAATCCCTCCTCGCGCAGCTCGTGGCGGCCCGTGACCAGCTCAAGCCGGGCGCGGCGCAGAACCAGGGGGTTCCGGTCAACGGCGCCGTCCGCCTCCCGCCGCCGATCGAGTACTACACGATGACGGCGGGGGTGGATCAGGCCTCGGGCCTGCCGGTTCTCGGCTTCAAGGTCGGGCCGGATCTCTGGCTGTCGTTCCGGATCGAGGCGGAAGGCGTCTCGGCGCTGGCGAAACTGATGACGGGCGAGGCCGCCAAGGCGGGTCGCGCCTAAAAGCTGCGCCCTCCGCAATCGCGTCGCGATCTGGACCTCCCCCTTGCGGATCTCGCAAAGGGGAGGTGCAGGTCATGGCCGGAGTCGGAACCAGGCGGCCTCGGGTCGGCTCAGGCCTTGCCGAGGATGGTGTCGGCGGCGCGGTCGAGGATCTCCGCGACGCGCTTCTGGTCCGCCTCGGTACCCTCCGTAGCGGCGACGATCAGCGCCCGGAGGCGCCGGCGGGCGCGCTCGAGGTCGCCGCGCACGCCCGTTTCGGCGACGGGTTCCTCGTCGGACCCGCTGCCGGGTCCGCGATGATGGCCGCCGCGGTCGAACCAGTCGCGGGCCTGCGCCATCTTCCGGCCGACCTCGGCCATCGTCGCGAGGATCGAGGCGACCTGCTCGCGGTTCTCCGCGAGCCAGGCCTTGCCGGCATCGGTGATGCTGTAAACCTTCTTGTTGCCGTCGGCGGCCGAGACCGCGTAGCCGGCTTCCTCGAGATAGGTCAGCGTCGGATAGACGACGCCCGGCGACGGGCTGTAGAAGCCGGCGGACCGCTCCTCGAGCGCTTTTATGAGATCATAGCCGTGCCGCGGACCCTCCTCGAGGAGGGCGAGCGCGACGAGGCGGAGATCGCCGTCACGAAGGAAACGGCCGAAGCGGAAGCCGTCGGGGCCGCCGCGGCCACGGCCGAAACCGCCCGGACCGCCGCGACCGAAGGGGCCGAAACCACGGCCGAACGGGCCGGAAAGATGGAAGGCGGCAGGGCCGCAGTGCTGACGATGGAACATTTGGAACCTCCTCTATATCGTCCGATATATCGTCAGATGGAGGCCCTCAGCGGGCGTTCAAGATGCATCGTAAGATATATCTGATATGAGCGAGCGAACGCGCATCCCGGTCAGGGGGAACCTCGCGATCGGCGCGGAGGAGATCGAAGAGAGCTTCATCCGCTCGTCCGGTCCGGGCGGACAGAACGTCAACAAGGTCGCGACCGCGGTGCAGCTCCGGTTCAATGTCCGCCTGTCGCCCTCGCTGCCGGTGCCGGTGAAGGAGCGGCTGATGCGGCTCGCCGGCGCGCGGCTGACGAAGGAGGGCGAGATCGTGCTGACCGCCGAGCGTTTCCGCACGCAGGAGCGCAACCGGGCGGACGCGGTGGAGCGGCTCGTCGAGCTCATCGCGCGCGCCTGCGAGGTCGAGAAACCGCGTCGGCCGACGCGACCGACGCTGGCCTCCAAGGAGCGGCGCCACACCGCCAAGAACGTCCGCGGCAACGTGAAGGCGATGCGCGGCCGGCCGCGCTCGGACGATTGACCGTCCCGCGGGATGGGAGCGGGCTCGGGGTCGGCGTCGCCGCAAGGAGCAGGGTGCTAGGCCGGCGAAAGGTTGCTCGCTGCCTTCTTGCCGCGCTCCATGATGACTTCGTAGTTGATCCGCTGGCCCTCGACGAGCTCGCGGAGACCCGCCTTCTGAACGGCGGTGACGTGAACGAACACGTCGGGGCCGCCGTCATTGGGGGCGATGAAGCCGAAACCCTTCTGGGTATTGAAGAACTTGACGGTACCGGTAGCCATGACGACCTCCTGTCGGACACCCGCTAACGCGGCGCGATCTCGAAGGTGAGCGTTGCCGTCGCGGTGATCGCCTGCTCGCCGCCCATGATCGGAACGGGCGCAGCCGCGGCGAAGGCGACCGCGCGGTCGTACATCGGCTGGGCGTTGGCGTAGGTGGTGACGCTGAGGATACGCACCAGCGTGACGCCGGCGGCATCGGCCATCAGCTCGGCCTGGCGGCGGGCCTCGGCGATCGCGGCGGCAACGGCCTCGTCGCGGAGCGGCTGCGGCTCCGCGATGTCGAAGCGGATGCCGTTGATGCGGTTGGCGCCGGCGGCGACGACCCGGTCGAGGATCGCCCCCGAATCCGCGACCCCGTCGATGCGGATCGTCACCTGGTTGCTGACCTCGTAGCCGACGATCACCGGGCCGGCATTGTCGGTCCGCGTCGGCTGCTGATCGGCGTAGACCGGCGTGATCGAGAAATTGCTCGTGGCGACGTCCGTCTCCGGAACGCCTGCCGCGAGAACGGCGTCGATGACGCGCTGCATGTCGGCGCTGTTGGCGGCCAGCGCTTCGGCGGGCGTGGCGCCGCGCGTGCTGACGCCGATGTCGATGATGACGGTATCGGGGGCAGCGTGGACGGTGCCGGTGCCCTCGGCGGTGAGCGTCGCCACCTCGGGGGTGACCTGGGCAAAGGCGGAGGTCGCGGCGATCACGGTCAGCGACAGCGCGAAGGCAAGGCGTTTCATCACGGTGGAGCTCCTGGGGTTCGTTCGATCGGCGCCCGCCTCGCCATGCGCCACCCTGTTGCAGGTTTTTGCGGCTGCAATTCGGCGTGGTGCGGACGGGATAGCGGCGGCCGGCGGAGCGAACCCGCCGCCGCCTTCCGGCTAGATCGAAAAACTCGTTCCGCAGCCGCAGGAGGAGACGGCGAGCGGGTTCTTCACCTGCAGGCCTTCCTCCATGAGGTTGGCAACGAGATCGATCTCGGCGCCGAGCATGTAGGGGAGGGAGACGGGGTCGACGAGCACCACGGCATCGCCGCGGCGGATCACGAGGTCGTCGGCCGCCGCTTCGCCCACGAAATCGAACCGGTACTGGAACCCCGAGCAGCCGCCGCCTTCCACCGCGACGCGGAGGGCCACGCTGCCATCCGTCTCGCTGATCAGCCTGGCGATGCGCTTCGCGGCGCCCTCCGTGAGCTTGACAGGAGCGCCGGAGACGGTCTCTTCGACGGCGATATTCATGGCGGTCCTTTGCCGAACGTGTTCCGATAGTTAGGTTCCGGCCCTGAGCCTGTCAACGAAACCGCCGTCGCCGTGAGCGCGACACCCCATCCGGACTGGCGCCGTCCGCGCGAGCGCGCCCCGTGGGCGTCCGATCCCGCGGCGAGCCGCGGCCGCTGGATCGACGAGCCGCCGTCGGTCCGCCGCACGCCCTTCGAGCGCGACCGCGACCGGATCATCCATTCGACGGCGTTCCGCCGGCTGAAGGGCAAGACGCAGGTCTTCCTCGCCGACGAGGGCGACCATTTCCGGACGCGTCTGACGCACACGCTGGAGGTGGCCCAGATCGCCCGGTCGCTGGCGCGCTCCCTCGGCCTCGACGAGGATCTCACCGAGGCGATCGCGCTCGCCCACGATCTCGGCCATCCGCCGTTCGGCCATTCCGGCGAACGGGCGCTCGATCGCGCGGCGGCCGACTTCGGCGGGTTCGACCACAACGTCCAGAGCCTCCGCGTCGTCACCGCGCTCGAGCGGCGCTACCCGGCGTTCGACGGGCTCAACCTCACCTACGAGGTGATCGAGGGGCTCGTGAAGCACAACGGGCCCGTGGCCGAAACGGCGGCGGTATCGCCGGTGGTGGCAGCCCTCTCGGAGCGCATGGACCTGCGGCTCCCGCTCCATCCGTCGCTCGAGGCGCAGTGCGCGGCGATCGCCGACGACGTCGCGTACAATGCCCACGACATCGACGACGGCCTCCGGGCCGGGCTCCTCACCGTCGAAGGGCTCCGGACGGTGCCGCCGCTCGGGGCGATCCTCGACGGCATCGGGCGCGACCACGGCGTTCTCGACCGCTCGCGGCTCGTGCCGGAGCTGCTGCGGCGGCTGATCCATCTCCTCGTCGAGGACATCCTCGTCGAATCGGGCCGCCGAATCGCCGCGGCCGCTCCGCAATCGGCCGACGATTCGCGCCGGGCGGGGAGCGCGCTCGTCGGGTTCTCGGCCGACGTCGCCGAGGCGGAGCGGGCGGTGAAGCGGCACCTGTCGCGGCACGTCTATCGCGATCCGGAGGTGCTGACCGTGATGGGCGCCGCCGAGGCCGTCGTTGCGGCGCTGTTCGAGCGTTACCTCGTGGACCCGCTGGCGCTGCCCCCCGAGTGGCGGGCGGGGCTCGACGATGCGCCGGCGGAGCGGCGCGGGCGACGGATCGCGGATTTCCTCGCCGGCATGACCGACCGGTTCGCGCTCGCGGAATACCGCCGGCTGTTTGACCGCACCCCGGATTTCGGGTAGTCCGCGCGCGGGTTCAACCCGGCGTTTTCCAAGGCACATGAACGTTTTCGAGGTCTTCACCGGCCGCGTCGTCGCGGCGGTCCAAAAGGTCGTTCCGGCCGAGTTCGGCGTCGCCGCGCCCGACGTGTCTCGCGTCGTCGTCGAGCCGCCGCGAGACGCCGCGCACGGCGAACTGTCGACCAACGCCGCGATGGTGCTGGCGAAGGCCGCCGGCACGAACCCGCGTGCCCTCGCGAACCGCCTTGCCGCGGTGCTCGGCGACGACCCCGATGTCGCCAAGGTCGAGATCGCCGGGCCCGGCTTCATCAACCTCACGCTGAAGCCGGCGTACTGGCACGGCTTCCTTGCGAACCTCCTCCGGCTCGGGACCGACTACGGCAGGAGCCAGGTCGGCCGCGGCGCGAAGGTGAACGTCGAGTACGTCTCGGCGAACCCGACCGGGCCGCTCCATGTCGGCCACGGCCGCGGCGCGGTGGTTGGCGACGCCATGGCGAGCCTCCTCGCCGCCACGGGCCATGAGGTCACGCGCGAGTACTACGTCAACGACGCCGGCGGGCAGGTCGACGTCCTCGCGCGCTCGGCATTCCTGCGCTACCGCGAGGCGCTGGGGGAGACGATCGGCGCGATCCCGGCCGGGCTCTATCCCGGCGACTACCTCGTCCCGGTCGGCGAGGCGCTCGCGCGGGTGCACGGCCCGACGCTGCTCGGCCTCGGCGAAGCGGAGTGGCTGCCCGTCGTCCGGCAGACCGCCATCGACATGATGATGGACCTCATCCGCGAGGACCTCGCCGCGCTCAACATCCGTCACGACGTCTTCTTCTCGGAGAAGTCGCTGACGTCGGGCGGCACCGACCGGATCGCCGAAGCGATCGCGGCGTTCCGGGCGCGCGACCTCGTTCATGTCGGCCGGCTGCCGCCGCCGAAAGGCGAGCCGAGCGAGGACTGGGAGGACCGCGAGCAGACCCTGTTCCGGTCGACCGCGTTCGGCGACGACAGCGACCGCGCGCTCCTGAAGTCCGACGGCAGCTACACCTACTTCGCCGGCGACATCGCCTATCACTACGACAAATATCTCCGCGGCTTCCGGTCGATGATCGATGTCCTCGGCGCGGACCATGGCGGCTACGTCAAGCGGCTGCGCGCCGCGGTGACGGGCATGTCGGGCGGCGAGGCGACGCTCGACGTCAAGGTCTGCCAGCTCGTCCGGCTGCTGCGGAACGGCGAGCCGGTGAAGATGGGGAAGCGCGCCGGCAATTTCGTCACGCTGCGGGACGTCGTCGACGAGGTCGGCGTCGATCCGGTGCGCTTCATGATGGTGTACCGGACGAGCGACGCGCCGCTCGACTTCGATTTCGCCAGGGTGACGGAGCAGTCGAAGGACAACGCGGTGTTCTACGTGCAGTACGCGCACGCCCGGACGGCGTCGGTGTTCCGGCAGGCGAAGGCGGCGGTGCTGGAAGGGTTCGTGTCGGCCTATCTGGTCGAGCGGGAGATGGCCGTGGTGCCCGACCTGTCGCCCCTGGCCGATCCCGGCGAGATGGCGCTGGTGCGGAAGCTCGCCGATTTCCCGCGGATTCTCGAAAGCGCGGCGCTGGCGCACGAACCGCATCGGCTCGCGTTCTACCTTCACGAACTCGCCAGCGATTTCCATTCGCAGTGGAACCGCGGTACGGAAACGCCGCAGTTACGTTTCATTAACCAAGCCGACCCACTGTCGACCGATGCCCGGCTTGCGCTGGTCGATGCCGTCCGCGTGGTCTTGTCCTCAGGTCTTGCTATTCTTGGGGTGCACGCGCCGGAGGAAATGCGTTAGGCTTTCTTCGTTCGTCCAGTGCGTCTCGAGGCTGGGGTAGCAGCAGGAACCAGTTCCATTAACAAGATGGACGACCGCTATTCGATGAGGGCTCCGCTTCGGCCACTCGGCCGCGGCGCGAACCCGGTCGCCCCACCGCCTCCGGAAGACGATCCCCTGGTCGAGCTCGCCCGCATCGTTTCGGGCCGGCCCGCCGCCGCGGAACCCGCGCCGCGCCGCCGCGCCTCCTCGCTCGCCGACGAGCCGGGGATGAGCGAGGCGGACCTTGCGCGCGACCTCGAAGCGGAGCTTCTGAGCGACCTTCAGGCGTCGCTCGCCGCCGTCGGCGATGCGCACGATCGGACGCCCGACACCGACGACGAGCCGACCTTCACGGACGAGGCCTACGTCGCCGAACAGTACCGGCAGGAGCCGGTCTTCGACGACGGTCCGTATTTCGACCCGGAGCCGCCGGCCGCGGAAGAGCCGCCCGCCGGCGCGGGGAGCCTCTTCGTCGCCGACGAGGAGCCGGAAGACCTTCGCCCCTACCGGCCGCAGGCCCGTCAGGTGCAGCCGCCCGCGCCGCCGGCACCGGTGGAGCCGGCAGGCGAGTTCGGCCATCTCAGCCTCCGCCGCAACAAGCAGCGCCCGGCCCCGAGCACCGGCGCCGCCTACAATCCGCGCGCGCTCGCGCCCGAGCCCATCGCGGTCGCCCCGCCGCCGGCGCAGTGGGAACAGCCCGCGCGAGCCCCGGCGCACGAACCGTTCGAGGCCGCCGCGCGCCAGTCGTTCGACGGCCCGTCGGGAGAGTCCGACCTCAGGGGTCTCGACGAGTTCGACGAGCGCGTGCGCGGCGAACCGCTTCTCGGCGCCGATGCCGAAGAGGATTTCCGCTTTGCGCCGATCGTCGCGCCCGAGCCGCCCAGGCGGAGCCGGGGCCGCCTCGGAACGGTGCTGATGGGTCTCGTCGCCATCGGCGTCGCGGCCGCCGCCTATTTCTACTTCCAGGGTGGCGACGCCGGAACCGACGGTCCGCCGCTCATCCTCGCCGACACGTCGCCCGTGCGCCAGGCGCCGGCGAACCCGACGGCGCCCGAGCCGGCCAATGCGGTCATCGCCCGCATCGACCCCACCGAGGCCGCGGCGCCCGTGGTCCTCGGGGCGGGGGCGGAGACGCCGGTCGACCCGCTGGCGAACACGCCGCCGCCCGGCGACGGCATCACGACGCTTCTCGGCGATCCCGCCGCCGCGGCCGCCCCGGTCGACGATCGCCGCATCGTCCGCACCGTCGTGATGGCGCCGGACGGGACGATCGTGAACAACGGCGCCGGCGACCCCGGCATCGCGCCCGCCGCCATCCCCGCGACGACGCCGGCGACCACCAACACCGCCGCCGCGACGACGACCACCACTCCGGCGACCCCCGATCCGGTGGTGACGCCGCCGGCCGCCCCCGATCCGGTGACCGCGCCCGCACCGCAGGCGACGACGCCCGTGGCGGCCGCGCCGGTCGCTGCGGCTGGTCCGGCAGCGACGCCGCCAGCCGGCACCGGCATTGCCCCGGGCTGGTACGTGCAGATGTCATCCCAGACCACCGAGGCCGCCGCGCTCGCCGATATCCAGAACTTCCGGGCCCGCTCGCCGTCGCTCCTCGGCACGCAGAACGCGGTCATTCCGACAGCGACCGTCGGCGGCGTTCTCCGGTACCGGGTGCAGTTCGGCCCTGCCGCCAGCCAGGCCGCCGCGCAGTCGCTCTGCAACAGCATCCGGGCGGCCGGCATCGCCGAGTGCATCGTCCAGCAGAACTAGCGATGCCGTGCGGGTGGCGCCCGCTGGCGAGCGTGTGAAGGAGTGAGGCTGGGCTTCGGCTTTCGTTTTCCTTCCCCCTTGTGGACCCACAAGGAGGGAGGTGAAGAAAGAGGGGGCGGCCGTGCCGTCGGGACCGCCGTATTACTTCACACGCTCCGGCGCCGGCGGCGATAATCGGCCGATGATTCGCACCGAGCCGCAGACGAGCGAGACGACCCGGCGGAGCCGTCCGTGACTGGCGCCGCCTCGCCCGATCTCTGGGACGCGCCGCCTCCGGAAGCGCCGTCCGAGACCCTCGTCGTCGATGTCGACGGCTTCGAAGGGCCGCTCGACCTCCTCCTCGACCTTGCCCGGACCCAGAAGGTCGACCTCGCACGCATCTCGGTGCTGGCGCTCGCCGAGCAGTATCTCGCTTTCGTCGAGCGGAGCCGGCTGCAGCGGCTCGAGCTCGCGGGCGACTACCTCGTGATGGCCGCGTGGCTCGCCTACCTGAAGTCGCGCCTCCTCCTGCCGGAACCGGCGCCGGAGGAGGGACCGAGCGGCGAGGAGCTCGCGGCGGCGCTGGCGTTCCGGCTGCAGCGGCTCCAGGCGATGCGGGCGGCGGCGGCGAAGCTCATGGAGCGCGATCGGCTCGGGCGTACTGTCTTCGGCCGCGGCGCGCCGGAAACGCGGATCGAGCGCCGGAGCGCCTGGCAGGCGACCCTCTACGATCTCCTCAGTGCCTACGCGGCGCAGCGCCGGCAGAAGGTCGGTGTAGCGTACCAGCCGAAGCGGCGGGTGGTGTGGTCGCTGGTCGATGCCCGCGCGATCCTCCAGCGGATGATCGGCCGGATCGCCGACTGGACGCCGCTCGAAGTGTTCCTGTCGCCCTACCTCGCCGTCGCGGACACGCGCCGGACGGCGCTTGCGTCGAGTTTCGGTGCGAGCCTCGAACTCGCGAAGGAGGGGCGGATCGAGCTTCGCCAGACGATGGCGTTCGGGCCGCTGTACCTCCGCTCCGAGACCGGGAGAAGTGCGCGTGGCTGAGCAGAGCGTCATCCCGTTCCCGATCCAGCCGCGGCCGGCCTACGCAACGGATCACCTCCGCGCCGTCGAGGCGCTTCTGTTCGCGTCGGCGGAGCCTGTGGCGATCGAGCAGCTCGCGCTCCGGCTGCCGGCCGGCACCGACTGCCTCGCGATCCTCCGCGACCTCCAGGCAACCTACGCCGGACGCGGCGTCCACCTCGTCGAGGTGGCGGGGAAGTGGGCGTTCCGGACGGCCTCCGACCTCGCCTATCTGATGACCGCCGAGGTGGTGGAGCCACGAAGACTCTCCCGCGCGGCGCTCGAGACGCTGGCGATCATCGCCTATCATCAGCCGGTCACCCGGGCCGAGATCGAGGAAGTCCGCGGCGTCTCGCTCGGGAAGGGCACGCTCGACCTTCTGATCGAGATCGGCTGGGTGCGCCTCCGCGGCCGGCGGAAAGTGCCGGGCCGACCGGTCACCTACGGGACCACCGAAGCGTTCCTCGTCCATTTCGGCCTCAACGAGGTCGGCGACCTGCCGGGCGTCGAGGAACTCGTCGGCGCGGGCCTTCTCGACAAGGCGACCGTCGGCGGCCCGACGATGGGGGAGGAGACCGCGCTCGACGATCTCGGCGACGACGACGTCCTTGACGATGACGGCGGGACGTTCGACACCGACCGCGATGACCGCATCTGAGGGCGCCCCGGCGCGCAACGTTCCCATTCCGTCGTGACCGCCGCCGACAGCGCCAACCCCGCCGAAGGCCGGCGGTGGCTTCGCCGCAGCAAGGCGGGCGTGACGATCGCGGCGCGGGTGGTGCTGGAGGGGATCGAGCACGCCTATGACGGCGTGCCGTCGATCCGCGGCGTCGACCTTGCGATCGAGCCGGGCGAGATCGTCTGCCTCCTCGGCCATTCCGGCTGCGGCAAGACAACGCTGCTGCGCGTGACCGCCGGCCTCGAACGCCCCAGCGCCGGGCGCGTCCTCCTCAACGACCGCGAGGTGGCAGGACCCAACGCCTTCTGGCCGCCGGAGAAGCGGGGCGTCGGCCTGATGTTCCAGGACTACGCGCTGTTTCCGCAGATGACGATCCTTGCCAACGTCATGTTCGGCCTCCGGGCCCTGTCGCGGGCCGAGGCCGAGAAGGAAGCGCGGCGCGTCCTCGAACGCGTCGGGCTGGAACGCTACGCGCTCGAATATCCGCACGCCCTTTCCGGCGGCGAGCAGCAGCGGGTGGCGCTCGCCCGCGCGATCGCGCCGAGGCCGTCGGTGCTCCTGATGGACGAACCGTTCTCGGGCCTCGACCGGCGCCTTCGCGAGACCGTCCGCGACGAGACGCTCGCCGTGCTGCGCGAGACGCGCGTGACGACGATTCTCGTCACGCACGATCCCGAGGAAGCGATGGAGGTCGCCGACCGGATCGTCCTGATGCGGGGAGGGCGGGTGGTGCAGGCCGGCCCGGCCGAGGACCTCTACGACCGGCCGGCGGATCTTGCGGTCGTCCGTTTCTTCAGCAGCATCAACGAGGTCGAGGCGGTGGTTGCGAACGGCGAGGCGGTGACGCCGCTCGGGCGCTTTGCGGCTGAAAATCTTCCGGACGGGCCCGCCGTGGCAGCGATCCGCCCGCAGGGCATCGTGGTCGGACCGGCGGGGGATGGGGTCGCGGGCCTCGTCACCGCGCGGCATTTCCTCGGCGAGGTCGATCTCGCGCTGATCGCCGTCGCCGGGCTCGACGAGCCGGTCAAGGCGCGGATTCGCGGCAGGCGGGTCCGGGTGGGGGAAGAGGTGGGCGTCCGGGTCAATTCCGCGGACGTTCTCTTATTTGCCAAGATCGGCGATTAGACCTATCTCATTCGTGGTGTTGGGCACGAAACTTGCGTCGTCCATTCTGCGTATAGTGGCTTGAAACCAACGGGATTCGGAGATCGGGATGGACCGCTCACGCGACATGCGCTCGGCAGCCGAGCGGGAAATGGGAGTCGGCCTCATGGGCAGCTTTAGTATCTGGCACTGGCTCATCGTTCTGGTGGTCGTGCTGCTCCTCTTCGGTCGGAACAAGATTTCCGACGTGATGGGTGACGTCGCCAAGGGCATCAAGAGCTTCAAGCGCGGCATGGCCGACGACGAGACGGCGGCGGCGCAGCCCGCGATCGAGCGTCCGCAGGCCGAGCCGGTTGCGAGCACGGCGCGCCGCGAGGAGCGCAGCGCCGGCTAGCGGCGCTGCGGCGGAGCCGTTCCTGCCCGCCCCGTTCCCTCCGGTCCGGAGACGACATTGGACATTGGGCTCAGCTGGACCGAGATGCTGATCATCGGGGTCGTGGCGATCATCGTCGTCGGCCCCAAGGATCTGCCGCAGCTCCTGCGCACGGTCGGCGGCTGGTTCGGCCGGATGAAGCGCATGGCGCGCGACTTCCAGCGCCAGCTCGACCAGGCCGTCCGCGATGAAGAGCTCGACAAGCTCCGCAAGGAGGTCGCCGAGCTCCACCGCAGCACCAATGCGGACATCACCAAGAGCCTGAACCCGCCCGACCGCCATGTGCCGCGGCGGACGGTCACCGTCGACGGCAAGGTGATGCCGGCGCCGGAGATGGTGCAGCGGAACGCGACCGCGGCGGTTCCGGCCGCCGCACCCGTGGCGCCGGTCGCCGATGCGCCGCTCGACGTGCCGGATACGGCGGCGTCGGTCGAGATTCCGGCCGCCCTCGAACCTGCCGGCCCGGCGGGAGTGACGCGGTGAACGCACGCCCCCAGGCCGAGATCGACGAGCTCGAGGAGAGCCGCGCGCCGCTGATGGCGCACCTGATCGAGCTGCGGAAGCGGCTGATCCTGTCGGTCGTCGGCTTCTTCATCGCCTTCGTCGTCAGCTTCATCTTCTCGGAGCGCATCTACGAGATCCTGATCAAGCCGATCCAGTGGGCCTCGGACGACGAGGTCCAGCTGATCAATACGGCGTTCCAGCAGTTCTTCCTGAACCGCCTGTCGATCGCCATGTTCGGCGGCCTCTTCCTCGCGTTCCCGTGGATCGCCTTCCAGATCTACCAGTTCGTCGCGCCCGGCCTTTACCGGAACGAGCGCCGCGCCTTCATCCCGTATCTCGTCGCGACGCCCGTGCTCTTCCTCACGGGGGCGGCGATCGTGTTCTTCCTCATCCTGCCGATGGCGATCCGCTTCTTCCTCGGCATGGAGCCGGCGTCGAGCGAGACGACGCCGACGACCAGCAGCTATCTCGGCCTCGTCATGACGCTGGTGCTGGCCTTCGGCATCTGCTTCCAGCTTCCGGTCGTCCTCACGCTCCTCGGCCGCGCCGGGATCGTGACCAGCGACAGCCTCCGCAAGAAGCGGCGCTGGGCGATCGTCGGCGTGTTCGTGTTCGCGGCGATCTTCACGCCGCCGGACGTGTTCAGCCAGGTCGGCCTCGCTCTCCCGGCGCTCCTCCTCTACGAGGCCTCGATCTTCACCGTTCGTGCGGTGGAGCGACGCCGCGAGGCGGAAAGGGCCGCTGCAGAGGCCGCCGACGCGGCGCAGCCGGCCGCCGAATAGCAACCGCTGCGGCTGCGGGACATGCCGGCGGCGCATGACGCTGCCGATCGAGGTGGCTATAAGGGCGCGCCAGAGTCCTTTGCCTTTCGAAACGCCCATGCTCGACATCAAGTGGATCCGCGAGAACCCCGACGCGCTCGACGCTGCGCTCCGCAGCCGGAATGCGTCGCCGCTCGCGGCGCGCCTCGTTGCGCTCGACGAGCAGCGCCGGGCGCACATCGTGAAGGTCCAGACCGCCCAGGAACGCCGGAACGCCGCGTCGAAGGAGATCGGCAAGGCGAAGGGCGCCGGCGACGAGGCCCGTGCCGCCGCGCTGATGGCGGAGGTTGCCGAGATCAAGACGTTCCTCGGCGGCGCGGAGGAGGAGGAGCGCCGGCTCGACCAGGGGCTCCGCGACGAACTGGCGATCGTGCCGAACGTCCCGCTCGGCGACGTTCCGGTCGGTCCCGACGAGACCGGCAACACGCTCCGTTCGCTCCATGGCGCCGCACGCGATTACGGTTTCGCCCCGCGCGAGCATTTCGATCTCGGCGAAAACCTTCGCCAGATGGATTTCGCCGCCGCCGCCCGCATGTCGGGCTCGCGCTTCGTCGTGCTGAAGGGGCAGCTCGCCCGGATGGAGCGCGCGCTCGGCCAGTTCATGCTCGACCTCCACACCGGCGAGCACGGCTACACCGAGGTCCAGCCGCCGCTCCTCGTGAAGGACGACGCCGCCTTCGGCACGGCGCAGCTGCCGAAATTCCGCGAGGACCTCTTCGTCGCCGGCCGGAGCGGCCGCGACAGCGTGTCGAACCTCGAGATCGAGGACGCCATCCGCGCGGTGCGGAACCGGGACGAGACAGGCTCCAGGATCGGCGGCGACGGCGCGGTGCAGGTGCGCCTCGCGGACGTGACGCCGCTGTTCGACGTCCAGAACCTCTGGCTCGTGCCGACCGCGGAAGTGCCGCTCACCAACCTCGTCCGCGAGCAGATTCTCTCCGAGGACGAACTGCCGCTCCGCTTCACTGCGCTGACGCCGTGCTTCCGCTCGGAAGCCGGGGCCTCGGGGCGTGACACGCGCGGCATGCTGCGCCAGCACCAGTTCGACAAGGTCGAACTGGTCTCGATCACGGCGCCGGAGAAATCGCGCGACGAACACGAGCGGATGCTCGCCTGTGCCGAGGCGGTCCTGAAGCGGCTCGACCTCCACTACCGCGTCGTCACGCTCTGCACGGGCGACATGGGGTTCGCCTCGCAGAAGACCTACGACATCGAGGTGTGGCTGCCGGGGCAGAATGCGTTCCGGGAGATTTCGTCGTGCTCGGTCTGCGGGGATTTCCAGGCGCGGCGGATGGATGCCCGCTATCGGCCGAAGGAAGGGAAGGGGACCCGCTTCGTCCACACGCTGAACGGCTCCGGCGTGGCGGTTGGTCGCGCGCTCATCGCCGTGATGGAGACGTATCAGAACGCCGACGGAACGGTCACCGTGCCGTCGGCTTTGGCCCCTTACATGGCCGGCATCACCCGCATCGGCGGCTAGGACAGCATGCGTATCCTGATCACCAATGACGACGGCATCGACGCACCGGGGCTCGCCGTTCTCGAGCGCGTGGCGCGGACGATCTCGGACGACGTCTGGGTCGTGGCGCCCGAGACAGACCAGAGCGGCCTGTCGCACTCGCTGACCCTCGGCAACCCGCTCCGCCTCCGCGAGCTCGGGCCGCAGCGGTTCGCGCTGCGCGGCACGCCGAGCGACTGCGTCATCATGGCGACGCGGCGGCTGATCGGCGAAAAGCCCGATCTGCTCCTCTCCGGCATCAACCACGGCCAGAATACCGCGGACGACGTGACCTATTCGGGGACCGTCGCCGGCGCGATCGAGGGGACGCTGATCGGCATCCCGTCGGTGGCGTTCAGCCTCGCGCACGAGGTCGACCGGCCCGGCGAAGTGGCGTGGGCGACGGCCGAACACTATGCGCCGATCGCGATCCGGCGGCTCGTCGACTTCGGCTTCCCGCCGGGCATCCTCTACAACATCAACTTCCCGGACCTTGCGGCCGACCAGATCAAGGGGATCGAGGTCACCCACCAGGGCCGGCTGATCCACAGCCTCTTCATCGACGAGCGCGTCGATCCGCGCGGCAACAAGTATTTCTGGCTCGGCTATCGCCGCCGCCAGAGCGAGCGCGTGCCGGGCACCGACATCGTGGCGCTCGATTCCGGCGTGATCTCGATCACCCCGCTGCGCCTCGACCTCACCGACTACGAGCTCGCGACGCGGCTCCGGGCGCATTTCGCCCGGCCCGCGACGGCCGCGCCTGCGACCGCGGCCGAGTGACCGACATCACCGAGCCGCCGTTCAACCAGGCGGAAATCGAGCGCGACCGCACGGCCGTCGCGGATTTCCTCCTTCGCCTCCGTCGGAAGCGCATCACCGATCCGCGCGTCCTCGCCGCGTTCGAGGCGGTGCCGCGGCGGCTCTTCGTGCCGCATTCGGCGCGCGACAACGCCTATCTCGACCGCGCGCTGCCGATCGAATGCGGCCAGTCGATCTCGGCGCCGGAACTCGTGGCGATGATGACGGCCGCGCTCGACGTGCCGCCCGGCGCGCAGGTGCTCGAGATCGGCACCGGCAGCGGCTACCAGGCGGCCGTCCTCGCCGGGCTCGCGCAGCACGTCTACACGATCGACCGCTTCCGCACCCTCGTGGAACTCGCCGAGCTCCGCTTCCGGACGCTGAAGCTCCACAACATCACCACGCTCGTCGGCGACGGCACGCTCGGCTGGCCCGCGAACGCCATGTTCGACCGCATCGTGGTGACGGCGGCGACCGAAGCCGTGCCGGAGGCCCTGTTCCGCCAGTTGCGGCCGAAGGGGATCCTGATCGCCCCGGTCGGCCCGGTGGAGGGCGTGCAGAAGCTGATGCGCTATTTGCGCGACGAGAAGGGGATTCACGAATCGGTCCTTGCGGACGTTCGTTTCGTGCCCCTCATCCCCGGAAAGGCGGAGCGGCTTTAAAGCTTTCTCAACGTTACCGGATCATTTTCGGCTCAGTCCCCGTAGCGTTGCCACGAGTAGCCGATGCTCCGTCATCCCGCTTCTGCCCGATCCCGGATTCTGATGACGGTGGGAGCGGTTGCGCTCCTCAGCGGCTTCACCGCAGCCTGCTCCAGCCCGATGACGACGGGCGCCACGGGTCCCGCGCCCGGCGCCGTCTCCGGCCAGCCGATGCCGCCAGCCCTCGTCGGCACCAATCCGATCGCGAACGGCCAGCCCACCGGTTACGCCGCCGGCACCGTGAACGGTCCGGGCGCCGGCGCCACGGACGTGCAGGTGGCCGCGCTGCCGCCGCCGACCGGAACGCCCGCGACCGGCGCCGCGGCACCGCTCCCGGCGGCCGCCACCGGCACGTCGCCGGCCAACTATGCCGCCACCGCCGGCGGGACGATCACCGCGCAGCCGGGCGACACGCTCTACAGCCTCGGACGCCAGTACGGCGTCACGCCGGCTGCGATCGCGGCCGCCAACGGCCTCACCCAGACGTCGACGCTGACCATCGGCCAGCGCCTCGTCATCCCGTCGCCCAACAGCCCGGCCGGCCTTGCCGCGGCGCCGCTCGGCAACGTGCCGACCGCCGCCGGTACCCCCGGCGCCATGCCGGTGCCGTCGCCGACCCCGGCCGCCGCGCCTGTCCGGACCGCCGCGGTGACGCAGACGCCCGGCCAGCACGTCGTCCAGACCGGCGAGACCATCTACAGCATCGCCACCGGCTACGGCATCTCGCCCAACGCGCTGATGCAGGCGAACGGCATGGCGCAGGCGGAGTTCCTCCGCGTCGGCACGACGCTCACCATCCCCGACGCGACGCGCGCCCCGGCGACCACCCCGTCCGCGCCGGCCACGGTCGCCGCCGCGCCCATCCCGGCGCCGGTGGCAACCCCCACGCCCGCTCCCGCGCCGGCCCCCGTCGCGACGCCGGCTCCCGCGCCCGCCGCGGCCGCGCCGCAGCAGACGGCCGCCGTCACCACCACCGGTCCGGCCGCGACGGCGCCGTCGACCAACGGCACCACCTTCCGCTGGCCGCTCCAGGGCCGCGTGATCTCCGATTTCGGCCCGAAGCCGGGCGGCGAACGGAACGACGGCATCAACCTGGCCGCGCCCGAAGGCACCGACATCCGCGCCGCGGAAGCCGGCACCGTGATCTATGCCGGCAACGAAATCCCCGGCTACGGCAACCTCATCCTCATCCGCCACGCCGACAACTTCGTCACGGCCTACGCCCACACGAGCGCGATGCTCGTCGCCAAGGACCAGACGGTGTCGCGCGGCCAGGTGATCGGCCGCGTGGGCCAGACGGGCTCCGTGACCTCGCCACAGCTCCACTTCGAGCTCCGCCGCGGGTCCACCCCGATCAATCCGCTGGACTACCTGACGAACTAGCTTCGTCCGGGAACCCGAGCCCTCGCGGTCGGCCGGCGGCCGCGAGGGCCGGCTACCCCTCCGCCATCCGCATTCCAGACAAAGCGGCACGGGCGAAAAAGGTCTGTCGTCCAATTGCCGGACGATTGGAACCCGTCTCCCGGTGAACCTCCCCCTTGCGGACCGCAAGGGGGAGGTTCAGCTCATGCCACGGACCCTCAGGCTCAAAGGTGGCACGGCTCACCCCTCCGCCATCCGCACGCCGAGTTTTCCGGCGAGGTCGAGCGTGAACTGCCACGCGACGCGGCCCGACCGCGCGCCCCGCGTCGTCGCCCATTCGAGCGCCGAACGGACCAGCTCCGCATCCTCGATGGCGAAGCCGAAATGCGCCGCATAGGCGCGGACCATCGCGAGGTAGTCGTCCTGTCCGGCGGTGTGGAAGCCGAGCCAGAGGCCGAAGCGGTCCGAGAGCGACACCTTCTCCTCGACCGCCTCGCCGGGGTCGATCGCCGTCGCCCGCTCGTTCTCGATCATGTCGCGGGGGAGGAGATGGCGGCGATTGGACGTCGCGTAGAGGACGACGTTGCCGGGCCGGCCGTCGATGCCGCCGTCGAGCACTGCCTTCAGCGCCTTGTAGGAGGCGTCGCCGGCGTCGAACGACAGATCGTCGCAGAAGAGGATGAAGCGGTGCGGGGCGGCGCGGAGGATGTCCATCAGCTCCGGCAGCGTGGCGATGTCTTCGCGATGGATTTCGACGAGCTTCAGCGCGGACCGCGTCGCTGCGCCGACCGCCGCGTGGGCCGCCTTCACGAGCGAACTCTTCCCCATGCCGCGCGCGCCCCACAGGAGCACGTTGTTCGCCGGGAGCCCGGCCGCGAAGCGGGCCGTGTTCTCGACGAGGATGTCGCGGACGCGGTCTATGCCCTTGAGAAGACGGATGTCGACGCGGCTGACGCCCGGCACCGGCCGGAGCCCGGACCGCCGCGCGTCCCAGAGGACGGCGTCGGCTGCGTCGAGATCGGGGGCGGGGAGGGGCGGCGGGGCGAGGCGTTCGAGCGCCGCGGCGATCCGGTCGAGGCGCGCGGCAAGATCATCGGGTTCGGTCATTCCGCGATGATCGCGTGGCGCCCGCCGCGCGGGAAGTGGCCGCGGCGACACAGCGGCCGCCGATCGCCGCGATTGGCGCTTGCGGGCCGAAAACCGAGCGCCTATTTGCGTTTGCCTGACCGGGACCGCGTCGATATAGTCCGCGCCGCTTACCCGGCAGCGTGGGCGGGCCGCACGGCGCGCCGGGAAGCAACCCTTCCGTAAAAAGACGACGGACGACCAAGGAGCCGCCTCATGTGGGTCACGCCAGCATTCGCGCAGGAAGCAGCCGGAACTGCGACCGGCACCGCTTCCAGCGGCTCGGCGATGCTTCTGCAGCTCGTACCGTTCCTCTTCATCTTCGTGATCATGTACTTCCTGCTGATCCGGCCGCAGCGCGCCAAGATGCGCGCGCATCAGGAGATGATCAAAGCCGTCCGCCGCGGTGACACGATCGTGACGAATGGCGGCCTCGTCGGGAAGATATCGAAGGTCGTCGACGAATCGGAGATCGAGCTCCAGATCGCGGAGAACACGAAGATCCGCGTGCTGCGGGCCGCGATCGCCGAGGTCCGCGCCAAGGGCGAGCCCGTCAAGGAAGACGCATAGGCCCTTCGGCCGCCGACGCTCCTCCAACGGGATCGCCCGATGCTCCAGTTCTCCCGCCTCGCGATGTTCTCGATCATCGGCGTGATCATCGCCGCGACGATCGTCGTGATCCCGAACCTGTTCTCCAAGGATACCGTCGCGGGGTGGCCGAACTGGCTACCCAAGCAGCAGATCGTCCTCGGCCTCGACCTCCAGGGCGGCGTCTATCTCCTCTACGAGATCGACCGCGAAGACTACATCAACACCGAGCTGCAGGATCTGGCGACCGACGTCCGGGCGGTCCTCGCGGAATCGCCGCGCGTCAACTACGAGGCCTTCAGCTCGCGCGCCGCGATCACGCAGACGCAGACCGTCCAGTTCCGGCTCACCGACGCGACGCAGCTCGAGATCGCGCGCGGGCGCCTCGAAGAGCTCCGCAATCCCCTCGGCACGTCGATCCTCGGCGCGGCCGGCGTCAACCAGTTCGACCTCTCGATCGGCGCCGACGGCCTCGTGCGCTTCACTCTTTCGCCCGCGGGCCTCGAGCAGCGCATCAACGAGATCGCGCAGCAGTCGATCGAGGTCATCGACCGCCGCATCAACGCGCTCGGCACCGTCGAGCCGAGCATCCAGCGCCAGGGCGCGGACCGCATCCTCGTCGAGGCGCCGGGCCTCGAGGACCCGCAGCGCCTCCAGGACCTCATCGGCCAGACCGCCGAGATGACGTTCCACCTCGTCGACCGCGCGACGCCCACGGTGGCGCTCGGGACGATTGCGCCAGAGGGCAAGATCGTCGTGCCGTCGGCGGAGTCGCCGGGCCTTGCCTACCTCCTCGATTCGAACGCGCTCATCCGCGGTGACCAGATCACCCGCGCCCAGGCGACGCTCGATCAGACGACCGGCGCCTGGGTCGTCGCCTTCGGCCTCAACACGTCAGGCGCGCGCACCTTCGGCGAGGTGACGTCGGCCAACATCAACTACCCGTTCGCGATCGTCCTCGACGATGCGGTCATTTCGGCGCCGACGATCCAGGGCGCGATCCTCGGTGGCAGCGGCCAGATCACCGGCAACTTCACGGCCGAGACCGCCAACAACCTCGCGATCCTCCTCCGCGCCGGCGCCCTGCCGGCGAAGCTGACGGTCATCGAGCAGCGCACCGTGAGCGCGAGTCTCGGCGAGGACTCGATCCGCGCCGGCGCCCTGGCGACGCTCGTCGCGCTGGTGTGGATCGCGGTGTTCATGATCGTCTGCTACGGCCTCCTCGGCTCGTTCGCGGTGATCGCGCTGATCGCCCAGAACGTCCTGATGCTGGGCATCCTCAGCCTTCTCGGCGCCACGCTGACGCTGCCCGGCATCGCCGGTATCGTGCTGACGATGGCGATGGCGGTCGACGCCAACGTCCTCATCTACGAACGCATGCGCGAGGAGGCGCACGCCGGACGATCGGTCGTGGTCGCCCTCGACCAGGGCTTCCGGCGCGCGCTCGCCACCATCGTCGACGCGCACCTCACCGCGCTCATCGCGGCGTTCGCGCTGTTCTGGCTCGGCTCGGGCCCGATCCGCGGCTTCGCTGTGACGCTCGGCATCGGCATCCTGTCGACGCTGTTCACGGCCTACCTCGTCACGCGCCTCATCGTTGCGATCTGGTACCGGGCGCGCCGGCCCAAAGCCGTTCCGCTCTAGGAGACGAACCCCGTGAAGCCGCTTCGTCTCGTACCGGACAACACCAACCTGCCGTTCATGAGCTGGGTGAAGTACCGCACGCCGGTCTCGCTCTTCCTCATCGTCGTGTCGTTCGTCCTCTTCTTCACCGTCGGCGTGAACGTCGGCATCGACTTCGTCGGCGGCACGTCGATCGAGGTGCAGGCGCGCGGCGAGACCGCGGACGTCGCCCAGATCCGTGCCGAGCTGTCGGAGCTCGGGCTCGGCGAGGTGCAGGTCCAGACGATCGACGACGAGCGCACCGTTCTCATCCGCATCGCGACGCAGGAGGGCGGCGAGGCGGCGCAGCAGCGCGCGGTCGACCTCGTCCGGGAGACGCTGTCGGCGGACGACTACGAGTACCGGAACACGCAGGTCGTCGGCCCGCGCGTCTCGGGCGAGCTCGCGAGCACCGGCACCTGGGCGATCCTCCTCACCATCGCCGGGATCATGGCCTACATCTGGCTGCGGTTCGAATGGCAGTTCGCCATCGGCGCGGTGGCGACCCTCGTCCACGACGCGATCCTCACCGTCGGCTTCTTCGCGGCGACGCAGATCGACTTCAACCTGTCGTCGATCGCCGCGATCCTGACGATCATCGGCTATTCGCTGAACGACACGGTCGTCATCTTCGACCGCATCCGCGAGGTGCTGCGAAAATACAAGCAGATGCCGATCCGCGACGTCATCAACCTCGCCACGAACCAGACGCTGGCGCGTACGATCATGACGTCGCTGACGCTTCTCCTGTCGCTCGGCGCGCTCTACTTCTTCGGCGGCCAGGTGATCCGCTCGTTCACCGCCGCCATGATCTGGGGCGTGTTCGTGGCGACCGCGTCGTCGATCTTCATCGGCGGTCCGCTCCTCATCTACTTCAACCTCCGCGCCGATCCGACGAAGCCGGGTCCGGGTCCGAAGGAGGACGAGAAACTGCCGGCGCAGGCCTGAGATGGCGGCGCCGCGCGGCACCGTCATCCGCCAGCAGCACTATCCCGGCCGCGCGCCGCTCGACGCCTATGGCAATGGCGGCTTCCGCTTCGCCGGCATGTCGCACCGCGGTTCGATCCTGTGCCTGCCGGGCGGCATCCACGGCTGGGCGGTGACGTCGCCGGCCGAACTCGATCTCGCGGCATTCGAAAAACTGTTTGCAGACCCCGGCCGGATCGACATCCTCCTCATCGGCATGGGGAAGGGGCCGGCGCCCATTCCGGCGCCGCTCCGCGCGGCGTTCCGCGAGCGCAACATTTCCTCCGACAGCATGTCGACCGGGGCCGCGGTGCGGACGTTCAACGTCCTCCTCGCCGAGGATCGCGCCGTCGCCGCCGCGCTGATTGCCGTGGACTGAAGCGGCGCTTTCCGGCACCGAAGGGCGATGGACGCTTACGAAGAAGCCCAGAAGACCGTTCGCGAGCGCGACCGCGACCGTTTCCTTGCGGACCTCTTTGCTCCGGTGCCGGCCCGAAAACACCTGTTCGCGCTCCACGCGTTCAACGCCGAGATCGTCCGCATCCAAAACCTCGTCAGCGATCCCACGCTCGGTGAAATCCGGCAGGAATGGTGGCGGGAGGCGCTGCAGGGGCGGGGCGGGGAGGGCAACCCGGTCGCGGAGGCCATCATTGCCACGATCGGCGCCTGCACGCTGCCGGTGGCGGCGTTCATCGCGCTCATCGATGCGCGGACCTTCGACCTCTACAACGACCCGATGCCGACGTTCCGCGACTTCGAGGGCTACGCCGGCGAGACGACCTCATCGCTGTTCCAGCTGGGGTCGCTGATCCTCAATGGTGGCGCCGATCCGGGATCAGCCGATGCCGCCGGCCATGCCGGCGTCGCGATGGCGCTGACGCGGGCGCTGTGGCGGCTGCCCTACGACGCCGGCCAGCGGCGCGTGTTCCTGCCGCGCGATCGCCTCGCGGCGCACGGCGTCGACCTCGAGGATTTGTTCGCGTGGAAGCCGTCGCTGGGGCTCGAGGCCGCGTTTGCCGAGTTCGCGGGAACGGCGCGCGGCCATCTCGTCCAGGCGCGCCAGGCGTTGGCACGGCTGCCGGCGACGCTGGCGCCGGCGTTCCTGCCGCTGGCGCTGGTCGAACGCGATCTCGACGCGCTGGGGCGGCTCGATGTCCTCCTCGCGGCGCGGGCCGAGCCGCCGCAATGGCGGCGGCAGTGGGCGCTGTGGCGGGCGTCGAAGCGGTGGCCGGTGTGAGCGTCGAGCCCAACGCCCTTGCCGCATTGCAGACTGGTTCACGCGCCAGTCGAAGCTGCCGGCGACGTAGGCGACAGCGTGCGTCGCCGCGATGTTGCTGGTAGGGTGCCTCAATGGCAGAGCGAGTGAAGCCCAAGGAAAGTCAGGCGACGACCGTCCCCGTGATGACGCTCGAGGAGTTCCCGATCCTGAGCGATGCGGAGCGTGCCGACTTGCTGCGGGAAATCAAGCAAGCCGAGGCCGATGTCGCCGCGGGCAACTTCACGGTCTACGATCCGAAGACATTCAAGGCACGGCCTCACGCCGTTCGGCGAGCGGGCAAACCCTGACGATCCATGCGCTACCTGGTCCGGATTTCTCCAAATGCCCAACGGCAGATGGACGAACTGGCCGCGTACCTGGCCGCCTATTCATTGGAACTGGCGGAAGGCCATTTCGATCGCCTCGACAGGGTCATCTCCGTCCAGCTGGCGGAGTCCCCAAACATCTGGAGCTTCTTCCCACTCACCGGGCCGCCCTATCGGGCGTTCCTTTTTCGCGTGAGCAGGCGGACGAAATACTGGATCGTCTACTCCGTTGATGAGGCAGCCCGGACGGTGACGTGGTGAGCTTCTGGAACGGCGCTCGCGATCCCAGCTCCATCGCGTTGCCGTAGGCCGCGCTACTCCGCCGCCTCGCTCGCCCGGTTCCCCACCCAGGCGTCGAAATCCCGCAGCGCGCGCGCCGAGAGTGCCCGCTTCCGTGCCAGTCCGCGCTCGGCGTGCTTCAGCTTCGCCACCGACGTTTCGTCGATCGGCGGGAAGAGGCCGAAATTGACGTTCATCGGCTGGAAGGAGCGTTTTCCCGGCTCGTCGGCGGAGATGTGGCCGCCGGTGATGTGGTTGAGGAGGGCGCCGAAGGCGGTCGTGGCCGGCGGGGCGTCGAGCGCGACGCCGAGGCGCTCGGCGGCGGCGAAACGGCCGGCCATGAGGCCGACGGAGGCCGATTCCACATAGCCCTCGCAGCCGGTGATCTGGCCGGCGAAGCGGAGACGCGGCATCGCCCTGAGACGGAGCGTTCCGTCGAGGAGTTTCGGCGAGTTGAGGAACGTGTTGCGGTGGAGGCCGCCGAGGCGGGCGAACTCGGCGTTCCCGAGGCCGGGGATCATCCGGAAGATCCGCACCTGCTCGGCGTATTTCAGCTTCGTCTGGAAGCCGACCATGTTCCACAGCGTGCCGAGCGCGTTGTCCTGGCGGAGCTGCACGATCGCGTAGGATTTCACCGTCGGGTTGCGCGGATTGGTGAGGCCGACCGGCTTCATCGGGCCGTGGCGGAGCGTCTCGCGGCCGCGCTCGGCCATCACCTCGATGGGCAGGCAGCCGTCGAAATAGGGCGTGCCTTCCCACTCGTGGAACGCCGTCTTCTCGCCCGCGAGCACGGCATCGACGAAGGCGTCGTACTGCGCCTTGTCCATCGGGCAGTTGAGGTAGTCGGCGCCGGTGCCGCCGGGGCCGGCCTTGTCGTAGCGCGACTGGGCCCAGACGATGTCCCGGTCGATGGTGTCGTAGTGGACGATCGGCGCGATCGCGTCGAAGAAGGCGAGTGATTCCTCGCCGGTGGTCCTTGCGATCGCGTCAGCGAGGGCCGGCGAGGTGAGGGGGCCGGTCGCCACGATGACGCTGTCCCATTCCGCCGGCGGCAGGCCGGCGATCTCGCCGCGCTCGACGGTGACGAGCGGATGGCTCCGGAGCGCTTCGCTCACCGCGGCCGAAAAGCCGTCGCGGTCGACGGCGAGCGCGGCGCCCGCGGGCAGGCGGTGCGCGTCGCCCATCCGCATGATGAGCGAACCTGCGCGGCGCATCTCCTCGTGGAGGAGGCCGACGGCGTTGGTTTCGGCGTCGTCCGAGCGGAACGAATTCGAACAGACGAGCTCGGCGAAACCGTCGGTCTTGTGGACCGGCGTCTCGCGGACGGGCCGCATTTCGTGGAGGACGACCGGAACGCCGGCCTCGGCGATCTGCCAGGCGGCTTCGGAACCGGCGAGGCCGCCGCCGATGACGTGGATGGGGGCTTTGTTCATGGCGGGGACCCTAGTCCGGCGGCCACCGCTTCTCAATCCGAAGGCACGCGCCCGGCGCCGAAGGCCTTGGAAATGCTCGATTGGAGCCCGAAATAGAAAAGGCCCGCCAGGGAGGAGATGGCGGGCCTTTTCCTTGGGGGCGTCGCCGGGTGTGCCGGGCGACGCGAGCAGCGGGCGGGTTGAGGGAGGGGGGACCCGACCGCGCTATCTCACACAGGACGAAGGAATGAGGGAGGGAGTTCCGTCGTCTTGTTGGAGTGACTATACACCCGCCGCGCATGGGGGATAGCTCCTCGGACGCATGCCTGTCATGCGGACCCATGGTCTGCGGCATGGCTGCGCAGGACGTCTTTCGACATCCAAAGACCACGAAAAACCCAAGATTTCTCCTTGGTTTTAGAATGATTGCATAGTGGTTGGGCACCGCCCGTCCAATCGCGCGCCATTCTGCCGTCCAGACGACGCGATTCACGGCCGATGCGGAAACGGACCAACGTGAAACGATTGTGACGACTTCGTGGCAATAAAAAAAACTGAACGGGCCGTTCAGTGCGACCATCGTGCGTCTCCTCCTTGGTCCCGCGCGGCGGGTCTGCGGCGGCGGCGGCTGACACGGTCGGCCGGCGCGGCTATACCCACGGCAGAATCCGGCAGTCGGGATGAGCGGGAACTCCACAGCGTCCGATGGGCTCGAGGCCCGGCGGCGCCGAATCCATTTCCGGGTGCGGCGTCGCGGCATGTACGAGCTCGACGCACTCCTGGGCGCCTTCGCGGAGGCCCGCCTCCACGCCCTGCCGGGCGAAGACCTGGAACGGTTCGAGGAGCTCCTCGACGTGCCGGACCAGGAACTGTTCCGCTGGATCACCGGAGGAGGCCCCGTCCCGGCCGCCTACCGGTCATCGCTGTTCGACGCGCTGATCGCGTTCCACCGCCAGACGTAGTGCCGCCGTGCTGAAGACCGCCCCGTTCGATCTCTCCGATGCCCTGACGCTGCCCAGCACGACGCTTGCGGGCGTGCCGGGCGGCTTCGACGGCAAGGTGATCGCCGACCTCATCGCGACTGCCCGCCGCCGCGGCGTGCGCCGCCTCGTCCTCCTCGCCCGCGACGGCGCGCGGCTGTCCGAGATCGAGAGCGCGATCCGCTTCTTCGTGCCCGATGCGCCGATCCTGCAATTCCCGGCGTGGGACTGCATGCCCTACGACCGCGTCTCGCCGCATCCGGCGATCATGGCGCGCCGCATGGCGACGCTGGCAGCGCTCGCCGAGCCGACGTCGGACCGCCTCTGGCTCGTCCTCACGACGGTCAACGCCGCGGTGCAGCGCGTTCCGGCGCTAGATGACGTGGCGGGCGACGCGCTGATCGTTGCGACCGGCGACCGCGTCGGCCTCGACCGCATCTCGCGCTGGGCCGAAGGGCACGGCTTCAACCGGGCGTCGACCGTGCGCGAGCCGGGCGAATACGCCGTCCGCGGCGGCATCGTCGATCTCTTCCCCGCGGGGGCAACCGAGCCGGTGCGGCTCGATTTCTTCGGCGATACGCTCGAATCCGTTCGCACCTTCGACCCGGAGAACCAGCGTACGACCGGCCAGCAGAAGGGGCTGTCGCTGGTGCCGACGAGCGAACTCGTCCTGTCGCAGAACGCGATCGTCCGGTTCCGCCAGGCCTATGTCTCGCTGTTCGGCGCGGCCGACAAATCCGACGTCCTCTACACCGCGGTGAGCGAAGGCCGGCGCGTGCCGGGGATGGAGCACTGGCTGCCGCTCTTCGCCGACCGGATGGGAACGCTCTTCGACTACCTCCCGAACGCGCCGTGGATCGTCGACCATCTTGCCGAGGAGGCGGTCACCGAGCGGCTGTCGACGATCGAGGACCACTACGAAGCCCGCGTCGCGGCACAGGAAGCGAAGACGAGCCAGGTCCCGTACCACCCGGCGCCGCCGGAGCGGCTCTATCTCACGACCGAGGAATGGCGCGAGCGGATGACCGAGCGCCCGCGCATCCTCCTGACGCCGTTCGTGGCGGACGGGCAGGGCGTGATCGACCTCGGCGGCCGGCAGGGCAGGGGCTTTGCGGCGGAGCGAAGCGCGGACGGCGTCAACGTCTTCGACGCGGTGATCGAGCACGGCGTCCAGCTGAAGAAAGCGGGGAAGCGCGTCCTCATCGCCGCGTGGTCGGAAGGCTCGCGCGACCGCATGGGGCAGGTGCTGCTCGACCGCGGCCTCACCGCGCAGGCGCCGGCGGCCGACTGGAATGCGGTGCAGAGACTGCCGCGCGAGGCGGTGGCGCTCGTGGTCCTGCCGGTCGAATCCGGTTTCGAGACGGCGGACCTCGCCGTCATCGGCGAGCAGGACATTCTCGGCGACCGCCTCGTCCGCCCGCGGCGGAAGGCGTCGCGCGGGTCCGACTTCCTCCGCGAGGTGAACAGCCTGTCACCGGGCGACCTCGTGGTCCACGTCGACCACGGCATCGGCCGCTTCACGAAGCTCGTCACCATCGAGGCGGCGGGCGCGCCGCGTGATTGCCTCGAGCTCGTCTATGCCGGCGGCGACAAGCTGTATCTCCCTGTCGAGAACATCGAGCTCCTCACGCGCTACGGCTCGGAGGACAACGAGACGCAGCTCGACAAGCTCGGCGGCGTCGCCTGGCAGTCACGGAAGGCGAAGCTCAAGAAGCGCATCCGCGAGATGGCGGGCGCGCTCATCAAGATCGCGGCCGAACGCATGCTGAAGCAGGCGCCGGTGCTGACGCCGCCCGATGGCGCCTATGCCGAGTTCGCCGCGCGCTTCCCGTACGACGAGACCGACGACCAGCTGAACGCGATCGAGGCGGTCGCGACGGACCTCTCGTCGGGCCGGCCGATGGACCGGCTCATCTGCGGCGACGTCGGCTTCGGCAAGACGGAGGTCGCGCTCCGAGCCGCGTTCGTGGCGGCCCTCAACGGGAAACAGGTCGCGGTGGTGGTGCCGACGACGCTCCTCGCCCGCCAGCACTACAAGACCTTCGCCACCCGCTTCGCGCCGTTCCCGATCAAGGTGGCGCAGCTGTCGCGGCTCGTCGGGCCGAAGGACGCGGCCGGCACGAAGCTCGGCATCGAGAGCGGCAACATCGACATCGTCGTCGGCACGCACGCGCTGCTGGCGAAGGCGATCAGATTCCGCGACCTCGGCCTCCTCATCATCGACGAGGAGCAGCATTTCGGCGTGAAGCACAAGGAGCGGCTCAAGGAGCTCCGGGCGGACGTCCACGTGCTGACGCTGTCGGCGACGCCGATCCCGCGGACGCTGCAGCTGGCGCTGACGGGCGTCCGCGAGCTGTCGATGATCACGACGCCGCCGGTCGACCGCCTCGCGGTCCGCACTTTCGTGACGCCGTTCGACCCGCTGACGATCCGCGAGGCGCTCCTGCGCGAGCGCTATCGCGGCGGCCAGGCGTTCTTCGTCGTACCGCGCATCTCCGATCTTGCCGAGATGAAGGAATTCCTCGACCAGACGGTGCCGGAGGTGAAGGTCGCGGTCGCCCACGGCCAGCTGCCGCCGGGCGAACTCGACGACATCATGAACGCCTTCTACGACGGCGCGTACGACGTCCTCCTGTCGACGACGATCGTCGAATCCGGCCTCGACGTGCCGACGGCGAATACGCTCATCATCCACCGCGCCGACATGTTCGGGCTCGCCCAGCTCTACCAGCTGCGCGGCCGGGTCGGCCGGTCGAAGACGCGCGCCTATGCGCTCTTCACCGTGCCGCCGGACGGCAAGCTCACGCCGACGGCGGAGCGGCGCCTGAAAGTGCTGCAGTCGCTCGACACGCTCGGCTCGGGCTTCCAGCTCGCGAGCCATGACCTCGATCTTCGCGGCGCCGGCAATCTCCTCGGCGAAGAGCAGTCGGGCCACATCAAGGAGGTCGGCTACGAACTGTACCAGCAGATGCTGGAGGAGGCCGTGGCGGCGCTCAGGGACGGCGCGGCCGAGAGCGAGGAGGGACAGTGGTCGCCACAGATCACCATCGGGACGCCGGTGATGATCCCGGACAGCTACGTGCCCGACCTTCACCTCCGGATGACGCTCTACCGCCGCCTCGCCGAACTCGAGGATGCGGCGGCGATCGACTCGTTCGGCGCCGAGCTCATCGACCGCTTCGGGCCGCTCCCGCCCGAGGTGGAGCATCTCCTGAAGATCCTCCTCATCAAATCGCTGTGCCGGATCGCGAACGTCGAGAAGCTCGACGCCGGTCCGCGCGGCGCGGTGATCACGCTCCGGGATCGGACATTCCCGAATCCGGCGGCGCTGGTACGCTGGATCGCCGAGCAGGGATCGCTCGCCAAGATCAGGCCGGACCAGAAGATCGTGCTCACGCGCGACTGGGAATCGCCCGACAAGCGCCTTGCCGGCTCGGCCGTGGTGATGACCCAGCTGGCGCGGCTCGCGGGGCCGGCGGCGAAGCGCGCCGCCTGACGGCCTCCGTGCTGGCATTGTGTGCCGATTCGATCTAAGCATGCCGCCGCCGGGGCCACCGTCTCGCCGTATTCGGCGGCCATCGGGTACGCCGTCGCCCACCGCTCCGGTCGGCGGCGATTCAGCCGATGAACAGGGGATTTTGGGATGCGCTCAGCTATGCCGGGACGGATGGGTTCGATGGTCGCCGCGTCGGCCTTCGCTCTTGGCGTCGCTACCAGCGGCCAGGCCTTCGCCCAGGCCGCTGCCGATCCGACGGCCCCTGGCTGGATCAAGGTCTGCCAGGACGCCAACGGCGCCCAGAGCTGCTCGGTCGTCTATCAGATCGTCGCGGAGAACGGCCAGCTCATCGGCCAGGCCTCGCTCACCACGACGACCGGCCAGACCGGCGTCGTCTTCAGCGTCCTCGTCCGCACCGGCGTCCTCATCCAGCAGGGCATCCGCATCCAGGTCGACACCAATCAGGCGGCGACCATGCCCTACGCCCTTTGCGACACCACGATCTGCATCGGCGAGGTGCCGGTCGACGACGCGTTCGTTGCGTCGCTCAAGCGCGGCAACCAGCTGATGATCAGCACCGCGCAGCCGGCCGCGACCGAGGAAGGCCTTCGCCGCATCGACTACCCGATGACGCTCGCCGGCTTCACCGCCGTCTATGACGGTCCGGGCCTCAACGGCACCGAAGCGCAGGCGCGCCAGGACGAGCTCAACCAGGCCCTCCAGGACCGCGCCGCCGCCGCCCGCCAGCGCCTGATCGAGCAGCAGCAGCAGCTCCTCAACGCGACGCCCGGTGGCGTCACGACGGCGCCGGTTCCGTAGAGGCACCAGCGGTTTCCATTCGGTCGGGAGAGGTGCGCTCGGCGACGCGCCCTTCAATGGCCGCCGCCCGGCGGGGCGAGGAAAGAGCGTGCAACGCTCGACGGCAGACTCGTGGGCGGCGTCCATGGCTGCCGACCGCCCGCTGCTCTTCGTGCCAAATTGCCGGTGAGGCTTCCTGCCCTCACGATTTTCACGAGCCCGCCCGGCTATCGGCTGGAGTGATCCGTTGAAGTCGGATCACACTCGTCGCCTAGTTCCTTGTTGGAGCATGATCTTTTCGAAGAACCGGCGGCCACTTCTTCGGATCATGCTCTAGTTGTTCCGCACCGTATCGCGCGCTCGCAAAATTCCGTCCTCGCCATCCGTGAAGAACGCGTCGATCTGCGAGTGGCGGAGCGGCGTGCCGGAGTCGTCCGGGACGAGGTTCTGCTCCGAGACGTACGCGATGTACTCGCTGTCGGCGTTCTCGGCGAACAGATGGTAGAACGGCTGGTCCTTCGCGGGGCGGATTTCCTCGGGGATCGCGAGCCACCATTCCTCCGTGTTGCCGAAGACCGGATCGACGTCGAAGACGACGCCGCGGAATGGGAACACGCGGTGGCGGACGATCTGTCCGATCCCGTATCTGGCGCTGCGGATGGGCGTCATGATCCCTCCATCGAGCCCCCTCGACCCGTCGAGGAGGCGCGCTTCGGGGTATTCCTGTCAATTCCCGATCGGGCCGGCAGGTGCGCCCTCAGGTCGCGCCGAGGCCGTGCCGCATCACCACGCGGCGGAGCTGCGGCACCGCATCGAGGACGATGAGGCCGAGAGACCGCGCCGCGTGGGCGGGGAGGAAGCCGGTGAGGAGCGAACGGTTGAGGAGGCTCACGACCGTCGTGCGGAGGCCGAGGTCGGCCGCGCGCTCGCGGGCGTAATCCTCGAGCAGCGCGCGCGACCCGGGATCCGGCGCGCCCGTGACGAGCCGGGCGAGCGCGGCGATGTCACGGAGGGTGAGGTTGAACCCCTGGGCGCCGATCGGCGGCAGGACATGCGCCGCTTCGCCGATCAGCGCGATGCGCTCCGCTGCCAGCCGGGTCGCGGTCGCGGTGGCGAGCGGAAAGGTCTGCGTCGGGCCGATGCTCGTCATCGCGCCGAGGAAGGACGAGGCCTGGCGCTCGACGGCTTCGGCGATCGCGGCCGGAGGGAGGTTCCGGAGGTAGTCGGCTTCGCCCGTGGTGGTGACCCAGACGAGCGCGGAGCGGCGGCCGGGAAGCGGCACGAGCGTGAACGGGCCATTCGGAGTGTGGAACTCGGTCGAGACGTCGTCGTGCGGCAGCATATGGGCGAAAGTGCCGACGAGGGCGGCCTGGTCGAGATCGCGGCCCTCGCGAAGGCCGATCCCGGCCGCCGCCCGAACGGCGGATTTCCGGCCGTCGGCGCCGATGACGAGGCGGGCGGTCACCTCCGTGCCGTCGGCGCCGGTGATCGACACGACATCGGAGCCGGGGACGATCGTCTCCGCGCTCGTCGCGATCCGGAGCGCGCCGAGACGGTCGGCCTCGCGTTCGAGGGCGGCGAGGAGCGGCTCGTTGGGCACGTTCTGGCCGAATGCAGTGACGCCGAGCTCACCCGCGTCGAAGAAGACCTCGGGCGCCCGCAACAGGCGGCCGGTGGCATCGATGATGCGGATGCCGCACAGCGGCTGCGATTCCGCGGCGACGGCGCCGAACACGCCGAGCGAGCGGATGAAATCCACCGATTCGCCGAGGAGCGCGGTCGTCCGGCGGTCGGGCTGGCGCGCCGGGGCGATGAGGACGACCGATTTCCCGGCGCGGGCGACCGCCGCGACGGCGGCGAGCCCGGCGAGGCCGCCGCCGACGACGGCGATGTCGGTGGTGATGCGCTCTGCCATCTTAGCGCGTGATCCGTTGAAGCCGGATCACGCGCTTCGCCTATTTGCTTGATCGAGCATGATCTTTTCGAAGAACCGGCAGCCACTTCTTCGGATCATGCTCTGGAGCGTGATCCGTTGAAGCCGGATCACGCTCTACGCCTTTTTCCCTGAAGGAGCATGATCTTTTTCGCAGGACCGGCAGCCACTTCTCGGGATCAGGCCTCAGGTCGCCGGCACGTTGCCGCCCGCGAACGGGTTCCGGGCGTCGCGGGCCGTGAGGGCGATGCCCGTGGCCCACGATCCGGCAACCATCGCGGCGACGAACAGCGCGAACTCGGTCGGCGCGAGGCCGAGATCGGCGATCGCCGGGCCGGGGCAGAGGCCCGCAATCCCCCAGCCGACGCCGAAGAGGGCCGAGCCGACGACGAGCTGGCGGTCGATGTCGCCGCGCTTCGGCATGACGAAGGCGAGCGCCAGCACCGGCGCCGGGCGGCGGCCGCCGAAGCGGTAGAACACGAGCGTGACGAGGAGTCCGGCGCCCATCACGAACATCAGGCTCCCGTCCCAGCCGCCGTCGAAGATCGCCGCGACGTCGAGGAAGGCTTTCACCTTCGCCGGGTCGGTCATCTGCGCGATGGCAAGGCCGACGCCGAAGAGGAGGCCGCAGCCGGCAGCGGCGGCAATCGTGAGGAAGGAGCGGTTCATGACAGGACGTGCCTCACGACGAAGACCGTCGCCATCGCGACGAGCATGAAGGTGACGACGGCGACCAGCGAGCGGCCGGAGAAGCGGGCGAGACCGCAGATGCCGTGTCCCGAGGTGCAGCCGCCGCCGAGACGGGTGCCGACGCCGACGAGGAGGCCGGCCCCCACCGCGGCGATCGGCGCGAGGCCGAGCGACGGCGTTCCGGAGGTGATCTCGGCGAACAGCTTCGGGCCGAGCCAGGCGCCGAGGAGGGCGCCCACGGGGAGCGCGATCAGGAAGGCGAGGCGCCAGCCGGCTTCGCGGGAGCGGATCGGCACGAGGCCGCCGAAAATGCCCGAGATACCGGCCGTGCGGCCGTTGAGAAGCCAGAGCAGCCCCGCGGAGAGGCCGATCAGGACGCCACCGATCGTGGCGGTGAGAGGCGTGAATTCGGTCATGAGGCGGACCCGATACGAAACCCCGGCGGCAATTCGCCGGAAAGTGCCATTTTTGCATCGCCCGGACCGCTTGTCTTGGTTGGTTGGCCCTGCCAACTAGGCGGGATCGGCCAATTTGGAGCTGTGGAAGCGGCAAATGTTCGAATGGGTTTCTGATCCGGCGATCTGGGCGAGTCTGGCGACGCTCACCGTGATGGAGATCGTCCTTGGCATCGACAACATCGTCTTCATCTCGGTCATAGTCGCCCGGCTGCCGCCCGAAGCAGCCAAGCGCGTCCGCCAGATCGGCCTTCTCGGCGCGCTCGGCTTCCGCGTCCTGTTCCTGCTGCTCCTGACCTGGCTGATCGGGCTCGACCAGCCGCTGTTCAACGCGTTCGGCCGCGACATCTCGTGGCGTGACCTCATCCTCCTTGCGGGCGGCCTCTTCCTCGTCGTGAAAGCGACGCTCGAGATCCACAAGGGCGTCGAAGGCGAGGAGGAGGCGCCGGCCGGCTCGGCGCGGAAGATGGCCTTCGGAATGGTCGTGGGCCAGATCATCCTGATCGACATCGTCTTCTCGGTCGATTCGATCATCACGGCGATCGGCATGTCCGACCATGTCGGCGTCATGATCGCCGCCGTCGTGATAGCGATGGGCGTGATGTATCTCGCGTCCGGCGCGATCGCGTCGTTCATCCACAAGCATCCGACCACCAAGATGCTGGCGCTCGCCTTCCTCTTCATGATCGGCGCGGCGCTGATCGCCGATGCGCTCGGCCACCACATCGAGCGCGGCTACATCTACGCGGCGATGGCCTTCTCGGCCTTCGTCGAAATCCTCAACGTCCTCGCGAAGCGCAACCAGGGGAAGCGCGAGGCCAACGCGAAGGCGCCGGGTGAGCAGCACTAGTCCTTCCACCATGGCGCAAGCCGTCCGCATCCATGCCGCGGGCGGCCCGGAGGCGCTCGTCGTCGACACGATCGACGTTCCGGCGCCGGGCGAGGGGGAGGCGCTGATCCGGCACACGGCGATCGGCGTCAACTTCATCGACGTCTATCAGCGGCAGGGGCTCTATCCCCTGCCGTTTCCGTTCGTCGGCGGCAACGAGGGCGCCGGCGTCGTCGAGGCCATCGGGCCGGGCGTCACGGAGGTGAATGTCGGCGACCGGGTGGCGTACTGCATGGCGGTCGGCGCCTATGCCGAGCGGCGGACGATCGCCAGCCGGCGGCTCGTCCGGATTCCCGAAACCGTGCCCGACGACATTGCCGCGGCGGTGATCCTGAAAGGCCTCACGGCGGAGTATCTCGTCCGGAGGACGCGGCCGCTCGGGCCTGGCGACACAATTCTCTTCCACGCCGCGGCTGGAGCCACCGGGCTCATCGCCACCCAGTGGGCGTCGTCGCTCGGTGCGACCGTCATCGGCACGGCGGGCTCGCCCGAGAAGGTGGCGCTCGCGCTGGCGCATGGCTGCGCGCATGTCATCAACTACCGCACCGAGGATTTCGTCGCGCGGACGAAGGAGCTGACCGGTGGGCGCGGCGTCGACGTCGTCTACGATTCGGTGGGCGCCGACACGTTTCCCGGCTCGCTCGACGTCCTTCGGCCGCGGGGGATGTTCGTGTCGTTCGGGCAATCCTCGGGGCTCGTCCCGCCGTTTGCGCCGCGCCTCCTGTCGCTCAAGGGTTCTCTGTTCATGACGCGGCCGAACCTTGCCAACTACGTCGCCGACCGCGGCGAACTCGAGGATGCGGCGGCGGCGCTGTTCGGCGTGATCGCCGACGGGACGGTCCGGGTCCGGATCGACCGCCGCCTGCCGCTCGCCAGCGCCGGCGAGGCGCATCGCGCCCTCGAAGCGCGGGAGACGAGCGGGTCGGTCGTGCTGCTGCCGGGAGGGGAGTAGCGAATAGCGAATAGCGAATAGCGAATAGCGAATAGCGAATAGCGAATAGCGAATAGCGAATAGCGAATAGCGAATAGCGAATAGCGAATACTCACCACTTGCCGCTCGCCACTCCGAAATCCCTCCCTCCCATCCCGTGCCCGCATGACCGTCCGCCCGCCAAAGCACACCGGCAATGCCAGCTCGACCTTCATGAACGCGGTCGAGGCGGAGGTCATTGCGGAGCAGGCGGCTTCGCTCGGCCGCGCCGCCCGCCGGCTCGAGCGGGCGCTCGCGGTCCTTGCGGCACTCGACGCGGGGCAACCGTTGCCGCCGCCGGAAATGGGGCGGCCGGCGCTGAAGACGCGGCCGGAGATGCTGGCTGAGGCCCGCGAGGCGCTGTGGTTCCTCGTCGTCCAGCGCGAGGCGTGCGGCCTCCGGAACAGCGAGGACGTGCTGACGGCGTATCGCATCCCCGCCGAGATCAGCCTCGGCATGATCGAGCCGCGGACGATCTGGCGCCGGCGGCCGCGGGGCCCGTAGGCCCGCGACTGCTCACGCCACGGCGAGGTGGACGGCGAGCCAGATCGTGGCGTCGCCGGGATCGGTCCAGTCGATCCGGTGTCTCGTGTGGGGCGGGATGAAGAGGTAGTCGCCGGCGCCGAGGAGGCGGGGCTCGTCCTCGCCTTCGATCGAGACGCGGGCGGCGCCGACGAGGAGGACGACCCACTCCGCGAATTCCTGATCGTACCAGAAGCCGGCGGGCGAAGCCTGGCCGGTCGACACGATGCGCTCGATCCGCGCTCCGGGCACCAGCAGGAGCTCCCGGATTTCCTCTTCGGCCGCACCCGCCGGGATGGCCGAGAAGAGGTTGCCGCCGGCCACCGACATCGCCGCCGTCAGCCTTCCATCGGCAGTTCGGTGCGGAGGCATTCCATCCAGCCGAAGAGGCCGATCAGCCGGCCGCGATAGGCCTCGCCGAGGCAGTTGGCGTCGGTGCCGCAGGCCGTGCGGGTGCCGACCCATTCCGCCTGGTCGCGGCTGATGATGTCGGCCGCCCAGAAGGGGGCGAAATCCATGAGGTAGCGATAGGTGACGCGGAGGCGGAGATCCTGCGCGGCGAGAGCGGCGTCGCCGCGGATGACCGTGCTCGCAGCGCCGGCGCCCGGCATGCACGCATCGAGAGCGGCGACGGCCTGGGCGTTCGCAGGCCGCGGCAGGGCCAAACCGAGGGTCATCGCGCCGATCGTCAGGGCCGAAACGAAGCGCATCCCGCTCCTCCGCAAGAAGAGAGACCGACATCTCCGGCGATCGCCCGCGACGACCGGACGGCATGTCACCTCCCGGACGGAGTTTTAGGGCGGCGGGAACGGAAAGGGTAGGCGGGAGAGGGGCGCTTCCGCCGTCCACACGCTCGCGGTGCCGAAAACCCAAGGCTGTCAGCGGCTTGGCGATACGGGCAGGGGGCGCGGCCGCCGCGGCCCGGTAACGCAAACCCCTGCAGCTGCAACGATTCGTTATCTCTTCGCCACCGAATCGCCCGGCTTTCGCCCGTTTTCCCCAGCCATTCCGCAACGGCGTACCGGCGGAAACAAGCCGGGCGCGGGGAGTATCAACAGAATATCGGCCGGGCGGACCCACGGGTCCAACCGCCGAAGATCGGGGTCAATGACAACACGCCGCTTCATTGCGGGCGCGGTCGCGCTCGCCTGCCTTGCAACGGTCACTTCACCAGCGAGCTCAGCTACAACGCAATGCGGTCAGGCCTCCTGGTATTCGGCCGGGACCATGACCGCGAGCGGTCAGCGCATGGACGCCAACCGCCTCGCCGCCGCCCACCGGACGCTCCCCTTCGGGACGCAGGTCCGCGTCGAGAACCTCGCAAATGGCGAGACGGTCGTCGTCACCATCAACGACCGCGGCCCGTTCATCTCAGGACGGGTGATCGACCTCACGCGGGGCGCCGCCGAGGAGATCGGCATGATCAATGCCGGCGTCGTGCCGGTACGGATCACCGTCCTCGGAGGCGGGGGCCAGCTTCCCGGCTGTACCTGACGGGTCGGGCGCCCGTCCGAAGCGACGGGCGCCCCACCAACCAGATGTCGCAAGCGTGACCCGTGAGCGACGATTGGTCTCACGCAGGATTGATTTTCGCCCGCGTCTGACGCATAGGTGCGTTGCTTAGGGCATGCGGGCCCAGGACTGGAAACACAAGGCGCGAGAACAAGCCTCGGAACCAAACGGCCGCCGCGCCGCCCCGGCTACAACCGGGGCCGAATACAGCAACGACGCCGGATTCCTTTCCCCAAACCACACCCAAGCTGAACTTCCGGGCCGAGAACGCCCGGCTTCGAACAATCGGGAACAGGATCCCACGCAGATGCGCCAGACCGGCACCGTCAAGTTCTTCAACACCTCCAAAGGCTTCGGCTTCATTACCCCGGACAACGGCCAGAAGGACGTCTTCGTCCACGTCTCGGCCCTCGAGCGTTCGGGCATCCCGCACCTGCAGGACGGCCAGAAGGTGTCGTTCGACACCGAGCCGGACCGGCAGGGCAAGGGCCCGAAGGCCGTCAACCTCCAGCTCGGCTAGTCTCGAGCTTCGCCGCCGCTCCAGCGCCTGGAGCCCGTCGACAACGAGCCGCCGGACCACCGGCGGCTTCTGGCGTATCCGGGCTCGCGCACACACGGACCCGGCGACCTCGAGGAGTGGACGACCGTAGCAGTCGCTTCGAGCCACCCCCTTGCGGGGAGGCGGAAGGCGGCAAGCGAAGCGCCGACGCCTTCGGAAGGGGGCGCGGCCTCTGTGCATGCGGCGTGCGTCGTGACCGCCTCCCGAACCGGCGAAGCGCCGGTTCGACCTTCCCGCAAGGGGGAGGTTCAGCGTCAATGGGTCAAGTGCGCTATGCCTCGAAAGCGCCGAGACCAATGGCCGCCGACCGGATGTCGGCGGGGGCGAGGCCGGCTTCGGCCGCGAAGGCGAGGAGGTCAGGCTCCCAGCCCGCGACGTGCCGCAGCACCCCGGCGAAGAAGTCGGGGTCGGCCGCAGCGGTCCGGACGTCTTCCGGGCGGAGGCCGGTCATCGACAGGAAGCGCGTGAGCCGTTCGGGGTCGGCGGCAATGAAGGTCAGCGCCGCGACGCCGATCGCTTCCGCGTCGTCTTTCGTCATCGCTTCTTCTCGCCTGATGCTGCCGGAAACCGCAGTTCCATCGTCCCGCCATAGGGAAGGGCCTTCCACTCGCCCCTGAGGCGCCGCAGGCGCTCCTGCACGGTCCTCGCGAAGTCGAGCGTCACCCAGTCCGGCGGCGGACGGCCCTGCGGCTCGATCATCCGCCGCACCGCGTCGACGGATTCTTCCGGCGTCGCGCGGTCCTGCGCGAGGCCCGTGAAGCAGCCGACCACCGCCTCGACCGTCGCGGCTTCGCCGGCGAGGAGCGTCATGTCGATGCCGTCCGAAGGCCGCATGGCGAGCGCGAGTTCCTCCATCCCCTTGCCCGACGCGAGGAGGCCCCAGAAGCCGCCGGAAAGGCCCGCCGCCGTCTCGACGGCGTAGTGGATGAAGTCGTGGATCAGGAATGAGCGGGAGACGAGTTCGACCGTCGCGGTGCTGCCATCGGCGCGAACGGCCGTCATGCGGTGTTTCAGATCGGACAGCTTCGTCAGGCGGATCAGCATGGTCGGCCATGCCGGCGCGGCCGGAGCGTGCCCCGCTGAAACCGGATCATGCTCAGCCGGCGGTGTCGTCGGCGGCGGCGCCGCGGAGGCGGGCGAGTTCCGGCGACGCTTCGACCAGCGCCGCGAGGCGCTGGTAGTCGGCGAGGATGCGGACGCCGAGATCGGTGAGGCTCGCGCCGCCGCCATCGGCGCCGCCGCGGCTCACGGCCACGAGCGGCTCGCGGAAGCACCGGTTCATCGTCACCACCAGCGACCAGGCGCGCTTGTAGCTCATTCGCATCCGCCGGCCGGCCGAGGCGATCGAGCCGGTGTCGCGGATCAGCTCGAGGAGCTGCGCCTTGCCGGGGCCCATGGCGATTTCGTCGCCGAGGCCGAGGCGGAGGGAGGAACGGAACCGCTGCGCCATCGTCAGGACCGCGCCATTGCGAGCGCCGGCTCTCGCCGGCTGCCGAGCCAGAGGATCGCCGCGGCGGCGATCGCAAGCCAGGGGACGAGGAGGAGGTTGAGCGTCTGCCAGCCCACCGCGGTCTGCAGCGCGCCCGCGCCGAGCGAGGTGGTGAGGCTGACGAGAACGATGATGAGATCGTTCGCCGCCTGCGCCTTGCCCTTCTCCGCCGGCGTATAGGCGCGGGTGAGAAGGTTCGTGCTGCCGATGAAGAGGAAGTTCCAGCCCGTGCCGAGGAGGATCAGCGCCGCCGCGAACGAGTAGAAGCCCGTGCCGGAGAAGGTGAGCGCGATGTGGCCGGCGAGGAGCGCGACGCCCGCCAGCATCACCCGGAGGACGCCGAAGCGCGCCACGAGAGCGCCGGTGAAGAAGGACGGGACGAACATGCCGAGCGCGTGGAGCTGGATGACGGTCGTGGTCTCGCCGAGCCCGTGATTGTGGTGCGTCATCGCGAGCGGCGTCGCCGTCATGGCGAGCACCATCACGCCGTATCCGGTCGCCGCAGCGAGGAGGGCCACGGCGTAGACCGGCTGGCGGATGATCCGGCCGAGCGGCCGGGCCGCTGCGCCGCCGGCGGCGGCCGGGGGCGGCTGCGGTACGCGAAGGTACAGAAGGACACCGGCCGCGACCAGAGACACGATGGCGAGGAACAGGAACGAGGCGACGTAGGACGGCGTCAGCAGTTCGCCGCCGAACCGGGCGAGGGCCGGTCCCGCGATCGCCGCGAAGACGCCGCCGGCGAGGACGAACGAGATCGCGCGCGAGCGGAACGCGTCGTTCGCGACCTCGGACGCGGCAAACCGGTAGAACTGGGCGAAGCCGGCATAGGCGCCGACGAGCATCGTGCCGAGGCAGAGGAGCCACAGCGATTCGAGCCAGAGGGCGCCGGCCGCGACCAGCCCGCCCGTGAGGCCGAGAACGGCGCCAATGGTGAAACCCGCCCGCCGGCCGATCCGCGCCATCAGAAGCGACGCGGGGATCGTCAGGAGCGCCGTGCCGAGGAACATTGCGGCGATCGGCGCCGTGGCGAGGCTCGGCGACGAGGCGACCTCAGCGCCCGCGAGGCCGCCGATGGTCATCACCGTGATCGACGCCATCTGGAACAGCGCCTGGGCGGAGGCGAGGAGAAGAACCTGGAAGTGCATTGCCGATGTCCCGGAGTCGGCGGAGTCTAGCACTTCCGGCGGTCGGGCGGTGCGGCGACCGCCAGCTCAAAGGCTGCGACGTCGGCTCCGGAGACACCGGCGCCCGGCGGGGAGAGCCATCGAGGACGCGCGCTGCCTTGCCATCGGTCCGAGGCGCGCTTAGGTTCCGCCGCTTTTCGAAAACCCGGAGCTTTCCGATGGGATTCCTCGCCGACTCCCTCTCCCGCATCAAGCCGTCCGCGACGATCGCGGTGACGAACAAGGCGCGCGAGCTGAAGGCCGCGGGCCGGGACGTGATCGGCCTCGGTGCCGGCGAGCCGGATTTCGATACGCCGGAGAACATCAAGGAAGCGGCGATCCGCGCGATCCGCGAGGGCAAGACGAAGTACACCGCCGTCGACGGCATTCCCGAGCTGAAGGCGGCGATCGCCCGGAAGTTCAAGCGCGAGAACCACATCGACTACACCGCGGCCGAGATCACGGTTTCGGCCGGCGGCAAGCAGGTCCTCTACAACGCGCTGATGGCGACGCTGAACCCCGGCGACGAGGTGATCATCCCGGCGCCGTACTGGGTCAGCTATCCCGAGATGGTGGCGCTCGGCGGCGGCACGCCCGTCATCGTCCAGACGACGATGGCGTCGGGCTTCCGGATGACGCCGGAAGCGCTCGAGAAGGCGATCACGCCGAAGACGAAGTGGTTCATCCTCTGCTCGCCGTCGAACCCGACGGGCTCGGTGTATTCGGCCGCGCAGCTGAAGGCGCTCACCGATGTTCTCCTCCGCCACCCGCATGTGTGGGTGATGACGGACGACATGTACGAGCACCTCATCTATGACGGGTTCCGCTTCGCGACGATCGTCGAGGTGGAACCGCGCCTCAAGGACCGCACCCTGACGGTCAACGGCGTCTCGAAGGCGTATGCGATGACCGGCTGGCGCATCGGCTACGGCGCGGGGCCGACGCATCTCATCAGGGCGATGGGGACGATCCAGTCGCAGTCGACCTCGAACCCGACCTCGATCTCGCAGTATGCCGCGGTGGAGGCGCTGAACGGGCCGCAGGACTTCATCCCGAAGAACGCGGAGCTGTTCCGGCAGCGGCGCGACCTCGTCGTGGGCATGCTCAACCAGGCGCGGGGCATCCAGTGCCCGACGCCGGAGGGCGCCTTCTACGTCTATCCCTCCTGCGCCGGCACGATCGGCAAGACCACCAGGGGCGGGCGGAAGCTCGTCAGCGACGAGGATTTCGTCACCGCGCTCCTCGAAGAGGAAGGCGTCGCGGTGGTGCAGGGGAGCGCGTTCGGGCAGGGACCGGCGTTCCGGATCTCCTACGCGACCGCGACGAACCTCCTCGAAGAGGCGTGCATCCGCATCCAGCGCTTCTGTGGCAATCTCAGCTGAGGTTTGGCGACGGCGACGCGCCGGGCGTCAGATGACGCCCGCGGTGCAGCGGACCCAGGTGACCGGCTCGCCGCCGTCGACGGTGACCGAAAGGCCGAGGACCGGCAGCGCGGTGGTCGTCGATTCGAACCGCCAGACTTCCGATCGCCGGATTCCGTTCACGGTCTGGGCGAGCTGAAGCGTCAGCGCGCCGCCCGATACCGCGGTCGCATTGATCGTGCTGCGCACGCCGCCGGGGCGGATCACGGCGGTTGAGCTGATGTTCATCACCGCCGCCGTGTCGGCGCAGGCGGCGGCGTCCGGCGCCCACTGGCCCACGAGATCGGCCACCGAAAGGTTCAGCGGCCCGGTCGGCACGCCCGGAACGAAGGGTGGCGGCGTCGATGCCGCGGGCGTCGCCGGCGACGCCGGCGTGGAGGTCGGGGTGTCGTCGCCACAGGCCGCAAGGGTCAGGGCGGCAGCGGCGAACACCGCACCGAGGGCCAGCCTCGCCCCGCGCAACGCAACCGTTTCAACAGAGGTCATCGCCACGTCCTCACCCGACCGTACAAAGCACTCTTCTGTATTCAGCTTTTTCGACGGCGGAGTTCAAGACGGAAAGCGGCGGGATTGCTCCCGCCGCCCGGCGATCCGGAAAAGTGATGCACAGGCGCTCAGGGGGTCGGGGCAGGGCACCGCACCCAGGTCACGGCCGGTTCGCCACCCATGACGACGCTGACGCTGGTGAGCGGCGGCGTGGTGCCGGCGGGCGTGAACGTCCACGTCTCGGTGATCGGGGCATTGTCGACCGTGCCGGCGAGGACGACGTCGAGCCCGGTGGCGCCCGCGGCCGCGGACGAGACGGTGCGGGTGAGGCCGCCGCCCGAGACGTTGGTGAGCGTGATCGTCGTCACCTCGCTCGGCGTCGCGCAGGCTGCGAGGTCGGTCGCCCAGCCGCCGACGAGGTCGGCGATCGCGAGCGTCGTCGCGCCACCGCCCGCCGGAGTGGCGGCCATCGCCGGAGGCGCGGCTTCCATCGCCGGAGGCGTCGCCTGCATGGCCGGCGGCGCGGCCTGCATCGCCGGCTGCGTGGTTTCGAGCGCCGGCGTGGTGTTCGTGGCGGTGTCTTCGGCATCGTCGCCGCAGGCGGCGAGCGTCAGCGCGGCGAGGAAGCTGCCCGCAAGTGCGATGGCGCGCGGCGAGGGGCGGCGGGCTGAGATCGTCGTGGTCATCGTGATTCCCTTTGTCCTGCGGGGTTCCTGGCGTGACGGGGCACGCGAATCGGTCGCGGGCGTTGCGTTGGCTGGTAAGCGCACACCGAGGCAGTCCGGTGGCGTACAAAAACACCCGCCGATCAAACGCGGAAGTACGCCGGGGGTTGCAGAGCGACGAAAGCCACCGCGCTCAGTTGAGCCGGGAGCTTTCCCTCGCCCCGTCGGAGCGAGGCAAAATGAGCGGTCGCTCAGGGAACGATCCGAATGCGTCCAACCATCAGCGGTTCCGGGGCTGCGGGATCGGCTGGTAGAAGCCCATCGTCTCGAGCGCGGCGGGATTGGGGCGGAGCGGGATGGCGCCGGGCTCGAAGCCGTTGGCGGCGAGGATCGCGGCCGCGAGCTCGAGGTAGCGCGCGTCGGCGAGCGTCCCCGGAGCGCTCGGCGGCATCGTCCTCAGCGCGTCGAGAAGATCGGACATGGTCCGCGTGAACCAGCGTTCGGCGAATGCGGGGCCGGCGAGGCCCGACGCCGCGCCGCCACGCATGTCGGCGCCGTGGCACGAGGCGCAGCCGAGGGTGACGTACTGGTCGGCGCCAACGTCGGCCTGGACGGCGAGGAAGACGGCCGGGTTGAGGCCGGGGAGCTGGACGCCGACGATCCGCGGCACGTCCGGCGTTTCGGCGGGGGCCGGAACGAGCGTCGCGAGCCAGGCGATGACGTTCGCCCGCGTGGCGGGATCGTCGAAGCCGCCGAAGCCCATGCGCGTTCCGGGAATCTCAGCGCCGGGCGCGGCGAGGAAGGCGTCGAGGCGCTCCGGCGTCCAGGTGGCGCCCGTGGCTGCGAGGGCCCGGAAGGCCGGCGAATAGGCGAAGGCCGGATCGCGGCCGACCGGCGCGCCGACGATGCCGAAGAGGTTCGGTCCGATGCCGGCACCGCCGCCCTGATCGACGGTGTGACAGATCTCGCACTGCATCAGGTAGATCGCGCCGTCGGCCGGGTTCGCCACCGCGAGGCGCTCCTCGATCGTGGGTGCCTGCGCGACGACCACGGGCGCCTCGGCGGCCGGGACCGGGACAGTCGGGGCCGGCGCCGTGGCGGCTGCTGGGGTGGCAGCGGCTGGCGCCGGATTGGTGAAGGGCGGCTGCTGCAGCCAGAGGAGCTCCTGGGTCGTCGGCGGGACGATCGCAGGGGCTTCCGGCGCGGCGGGCGCGGCCGCGACGGCCGGCTCCGCCGCGGGGGGCGGAGTGGCGATCGGTGCCGCGGCGGGTTCGGCGGTCGGTTCTACTGGCGGCGCCGCGATCATGGCGGCAGGGGTTTCCGGAGCGGTCGGCGTCACGGCAACGGCCGCCACCTCGACCACCGGGGCACCCTCTGCCGGCGGGGCAGCGACGACGGGCGGCGCGGTCTCCGCCACCGGCGTCGGAGCGGGTGTGGCGGGAGGGTCGACCGGATCACTGGAATCGCCGCAGGCGGCGAGCGTCAGCGCGGCCAGAACGGCGCCCGCAAGCGCCAGACGACGTCCGATCATCCCGTTTCCTCGCGGGCCGTTCGCGCTCCCCTCGGGCGCCGGCCTCTTGCGATCACCTTGGCACGCGGCAACGTCCGGCGGAAGCGCGGTCGGGGCGCCGATCGGTCAGGTGCGGCAGATGGCGGCGAAGGCGGGTTCGAAGGTGGCGCGAAGCGCGGCATCGACGTCGACCATCGTGGCTTCGACGCCGAGGGCACGGAGGCTCGTCACGCCGTGCTCGCGAATGCCGCACGGGACGATGCCGGCATAGTGGGAGAGGTCCGGGTGGACGTTCAGCGCCACGCCGTGGAGCGTCACCCAGCGCCGCACGCGCACGCCGACGGCGGCGATCTTTGCCTCACCGGCCGGTGTCTCGACCCAGACGCCGATGCGGCCGTCCCGCCGGCCGGCCGCGATGCCGAAGGTTGCGACCGTCGCGATCATCCACGCCTCCAGCGCGCAGACGAAATCGCGGACGTCGTGGCCGCGGCGGCGGAGGTCCATCATCACATAGGCGATGCGCTGGCCGGGGCCGTGCCAGGTGTACTGGCCGCCGCGGCCGGAGCGGAACACGGGCAGGCCATGCGGATCGAGGAGGTCTTCGTCCCGCGCGCTCGTGCCCGCGGTGTAAAGGGGCGGGTGCTCGACCAGCCAGATGCGCTCCGGCGCCGTGCCGTCGGCGATCGCCGCGACGCTCCGCTCCATCTCCGAAACGGCGTCGGGGTAGGGCAGGAGGCCCGGCTCCGTCCGCCATTCGGTCGCGCCGGGGAGTGGCGAAGCCGCTTCGAGCTGGGACGGCGGGGTGGCGCGCATGGCAAGACGAAATCCGGGGCCGGACGGCGCGGCATTCGATCGCGGCGACGCCGCCGTTTTGCCGCCGCCCCGCCTTGTACGCCCGGAATCGATTTGTTACACCCCTCGCGCCGAGCGGGGCGGGTTCGCTCCCCACGGCAATCCAGAGTGAACGCGGTTGTGGCGGAACTGGTAGACGCGCAGCGTTGAGGTCGCTGTGGGGCAACCCGTGGAAGTTCGAGTCTTCTCAACCGCACCACTTTGGGGACCGACCGGCAAGGGCATCGCCGCCCGCGCCAGCTTCGACCGGCGGCTCGACCGCCCCCTATGACGCACCGGCCACTGGCCGGTGTTTTCTTTTCACGCGTGCGAGCGCGAGGGTGTCATGGCCGAAGATCCGGGCGCACCGGCTGCCGCTCCGCCTCCCGACGACGATCGTCCGATCCGGGACGAGGACGGCCATCTCAGCGCCGATTTCGTCGACGCCGTCCACGCCGCGGTGGAAGCGGGCGACCGGCCGCGCGTCGTCGCCCTCGCCGGCGACCTCCACGCCGCCGACACCGCCGCCCTCCTCGAGGCGCTGCCGGCCGAACTCCGCTCCGATTTCGCAAAGCTCCTCGGCGACGACTTCGACTTCGCCGCGCTCACCGAGGTCGATGAGAGCGTTCGCGTCCAGCTCGTCGAAGACCTGCCGGCCGACACGGTCGCCGAGGGCGTCGCCGAGCTCGATTCCGACGACGCGGTCTACATCCTCGAGGACCTCGACGACGACGACCGCGAGAAGATTCTCGCCGAAATGCCGGTCGTCGACCGGATCGCGCTCAAGCGCAGCCTCGATTACCCCGAGGAGTCCGCCGGCCGGCGCATGCGGAGCGAGTTCATCGCGGTCCCGCAGTTCTGGAACGTCGGCCAGACGATCGACCACCTCCGCGAAGCGCACGAACTGCCGGACGACTTCAACGAGGTGTTCGTCGTCGATCCGGCGTTCAAGCTCCTCGGCACGGTGCCGCTGAGCCAGCTCCTCCGCTCGCAGCGGCTCCGGCCGATGGTCGAGCTGATGACGGAGACCCGGCACGTCGTGCACGCGACGGAGAACCAGGAGGAAGCCGCGCGGCGGTTCGAGCGCTACAACCTCATCTCGGCGCCGGTGCTCGACGAGGAGGACCGGCTCGTCGGCGTTCTGACGATCGACGACGTGGTCGACGTCATCCAGGAGGAGGTCGACGAGGACATCAAGCGCCTCGCCGGCGTGGGCGACGAGGATCTGTCCGATACCGTCCTCACCTCGTCACGCTCGCGGCTGCCCTGGCTCGTGGTCAACAGCTTCACCGCGATCCTCGCCGCTTCGGTGATCGGCCTCTTCGACGGGACGATCGCGCAGATGGTGGCGCTCGCGGCGCTGATGCCGATCGTGGCGTCGATGGGCGGGAATACGGGCACGCAGGCGATGACCGTCACGGTTCGCGCCATCGCCACGCGCGAGCTCGGGCGGCGCAACACGTGGCGCATCATCCGCCGCGAGGCGGCCGTGGGGTTCCTCAATGGCCTCGTCGTTGCGGCGCTCGTCGGCGCCGCTGCGGGCTGGTGGTTCGCGGACATCGATCTCGGCGTCGTCATCGCCGTCGCGCTCGTCGTCAACATGCTCGTCGCCGGCCTTGCCGGCGTGCTCGTGCCGCTCACCCTCAACCGCTTCAAGGTCGACCCCGCGGTCGCCTCGGCCGTGTTCGTCACGACCGTCACCGACATCATCGGCTTCTCGGCATTCCTCGGCCTCGCCACCTGGTGGTTCGGGCTGCTTTAGGAGATTCTTCCATGGCGGATCCCATCCGCGCCGGCGTCGTCGGCCTCGGCTATTTCGGCTCGTTCCACGCGAAGCACTATGCGTCGCATCCCGAAGTCGCATTCGCCGGCATCGCCGATCCGAGCCCGGCGCGCGCCGATTTCATCCGCGCGACCTATGGTGACATCCATGTCGACGACCCGGCGGCGCTGATCGGCCGGGTCGATGCGGTGTCGATCGCCGCGCCCACCGCGCTGCACCACGAGGTGGCGGCGGCGTTCATCGATGCCGGCGTGCACGTGCTCGTCGAGAAGCCGCTGGCGGCGACCGCTGACGACGCCGCCGACCTGACCGCGCGGGCGGCGAAGGCGGGGGTCGTGCTTCAGGTCGGTCACATCGAGCGCTTCAACCCGGCCTACCGGGCGCTCCGCGGCGTGCTGCGAGAGCCGCTGCTTCTGGAACTCCGCCGCCACGCGCCCTGGACCGGCCGGGTCACCGACGTCGATGTCGTCCTCGACCTGATGATCCACGACATCGACCTCGCACTGGATCTTGCCGGATCGGAGGTGGTCGAGGTCGAGGCGGCGGGGGTGACGATGATGGGGCACGGGCTCGACGCCGTGAACGCGCGGCTCGTCTTCGCGAGCGGCGCGGTGGCGGAGCTGAGTGCGACGCGCGTTTCGGCGGCGCCGGTGCGGACGATCGTGGCGCATGAGCGCGAGCGCGCCTTCGCCGCGGACCTCACCGCCCGCACGGTGGCGGCGTTTGCCGCGAAGGGCGCGGAGAAGTCCGCGGTCGAGGTGGTGACGGCGGATGCGCTCGGTCTCGAGATCCAGGCGTTCGTCGATGCGATCCGGGGGAAGACATCGGCCGGCGTTCCCGGCGCGGCGGCGACGGCGGCGCTCGCCGTGGCGGAAGCGATCAGGGCCAGAGGCCTGCCGGCACGCTGAGCGACGAATCTGCTGGTGCGACTCGCGGATTGACGGTAATGTTTGCGCACACGCCGCGACATGACGGCGAATAAAGGAAGGCGACGAGGCTACTTGGGAGAGTGCCTCATCGCCCTCAAGTTGGCAGAACAATGACCCGCAGAAGCAGGCCGGGGGAAAGCTGACTACCAAAGTCAGCTTTTGCACTCTGCAGGGAAACGACCCGGATGTCCAGCGGAAAACGCGAGACGTCACGGCCACAGGTCGGCTCGTCCCAAACCCCTGAACAATCGAGCGTTTCGGCCGGTGGCGCGCGTATTCCGGCGATCGGCTTCGGCACGTGGAAGCTCCGCGGCGACGCCTGTGCGGCCGCCGTCGCGGATGCCCTCGCGGCCGGATACCGGCACATCGATACCGCCGCGGTCTACGACAACGAGGAAGCGGTCGGGGAGGGCCTCAGGCGCTCCGGTGTCCCGCGCGAACGGGTGTTCGTCGTCACGAAGGTCTGGCCGGACAATATCGGCGAGGGCGCCCTGCAGCGCTCGGCCGAACAGAGCCTGCGTCGCCTCGGTCTCGCCGATGTCGACCTCCTCCTCATCCACTGGCCGAACCCGCGCATACCGCTCGCCGAGAGCATCGGCGCGCTCAACGATGCCCGGTCGCGCGGCCTGGCGCGGCACATCGGCGTCTCGAATTTCGGCGCGGCGCTGCTGCGCGACGCGTGCCGGCTGAGCGCGGCGCCGATCGTGGCCGACCAGTGCGAGTACCATCCGCGGATCGACCAGAGCGAAACGCTCGCCGCGTGCCGCGAGGAGGGGGTGGCGTTCGTCTCCTACTCGCCCCTCGCGAAGCGCGGCGTGCTCGGCGACGCGGCCGTGGTGCGCGCTGCCGGGCGGCATGGCCGCACGCCGGCGCAGATCGTTCTCCGCTGGCACGTCCAGCAGGGCTGCGTCGCCATCCCGAAGAGCGCCGACCCCGGCCGCATCCGCGAGAACCTTTCGGTCTTCGACTTCGCGCTCGACGCGGACGAAATGGCGGCGATCAGCGCGCCTCCTGCGAAGTCGCAGCCGGGATAGCCTCCTCGTTCGGTGCGATCCGCGCGGCGCGGGCGGGGAGCGACAGGAACTGGCGGTGGAGGAAGACCGCCAGCACGAACACCGAGCCGCCGAGGAGGACCAGAGGGCCGCCGAGCCAGCCGAGGAAGGCGATGGCGAAGAGGAACGCGCGCTGGCCGCGGTTGAAGTTCCGTCCGCCGAGCCGGAGGAAGACGACGCACCTGTCGATCGCAAGTTCCGTCGCCGGGAGGCCGGCGTCGCGCGGCGGCGGCAGGGCGCCGACGAGGATCGAGGCGTAGTTGTAGAGCCGGTAGCTCCACGTGAACTTGAAGAACGCGTAGACGAAGATGATGAGGAGCCCCACGATCTTCATCTCGAAGAGTTCGCTCGATCCCGTGCTGACCGGGGTGATGTCCTCGATGACGGTGACGACCGTGTCGCGCGAGCCGAGCACCGCAAGGCATCCGCCGATGACGAGCGTCGAGGCCGAGGCGAAGAAGGCGGCGCCCTGCTGGAGTCCCCCGAGGATGTTGGTGTCGGAGATGCGGTTCTCGCGCGCCTGGACGAGCCGCACCCAGCGCAGCCTCTGCCGGTCCATCGCCGAGGAAAGGGTGCGCTTCGACAGCGGGCCGCGGTCGATGAGCAGTGAATAGCCGGCCCAGGCGAGGCAGAAGCCGATGACGCCGACGAGGTCGGCGAGCGGGATGGCTCCCAATGTCACGCGAATTCGCTCCGGATTGATCCGGGACGGAATCCTGCCAAACCGCGCTTGGCCTGACAATTCGCCGGCAGGAATGGGAGCCCGGCGAATCCCGGTTTTCCTTTGACCGGGTTTGGGGGCTTGGCTATAGGAGGCACGCTTTTTGGTCAGGTTCCGCTGGCCGCCGGATGCTTGCGGGCGTGGTGGAACTGGTAGACACGCTGGATTTAGGTTCCAGTGGCTCACGCCGTGGGGGTTCAAGTCCCTCCGCCCGCACCAGTTTCTTCGGCGGCGGCGGCCCGGAACCGATGGCACTGCCGAGAACAACGTTGAGGACGGCGCGGCCGTGATGGCCGGGCGAAGGGATGACGACGATGCAGGTGACTGAAACCCTCTCCGAGGGCCTGAAGCGCGAGTTCAAGGTGGTCGTTCCGCGCGAGGAACTCGAAGTCCGCCTCAACGAGAAGCTCGAAGAGCTCAAGGGCACGACCCAGATCCGCGGCTTCCGGCCGGGCAAGGTTCCGATCGCCCATCTCCGTCGCCTCGCCGGCCGCCAGACGATGTCGCAGATCGTCAACGACGTCCTCAACGAGAAGACGACCGAAATCCTCCGCCAGCGCGACGAGCGCCCGGCGCTGCAGCCGAAGTTCACCCTCACCGAGGACGAGGCCGAGGCCAACAACATCCTCGACGCCAAGGCGGACCTCGAATACGGCCTCGCCTACGAGATTCTCCCGCGCATCACGCTCGGCGACTTCAAGACGATCTCGGTCGAGCGGCCGATCGTCGACGTCCCTGACTCGGAGATCGAGCGCCAGATGCTCGCGCTCGCCCGGAACGCGGCGACCTACTCGCCGAAGGACGGTCCGGCCGGCGACGGCGACCGCGTGACGATCGACTACGTCGGCAAGGTCGACGGCAACCCGTTCGAGGGCGGCGCCGACTACGACGCCAACATCATTCTCGGCTCGCGCCAGTTCATCCCCGGCTTCGAGGAGCAGCTCCTCGGCGCCACGGCCGGCGAGCAGCGCGTCCTCAACGTGACCTTCCCAGACGATTACGGCGCGCCGAACCTTGCCGGCAAGGCCGCGACCTTCGACGTGAACGTCAAGGAAGTCGCTGCCGCCGATTCCGTCACGATCGACGACGAACTCGCCAAGAAGCTCGGCGTCGACGACGTCGAGAAGATGCGCCAGGCGGTGAAGGCGCAGCTCAACGCGCAGAACCAGGCGCCGGCCCGGCAGCGCGTGAAGCGCCAGCTCCTCGACCAGCTCGACACGCTCCACAAGTTCGACAGCCCGCCGTCGATGGTGGCGCAGGAATTCGATGCGGTCTGGCGCGAAGTCGTCGCCGATTTCGACCGCTCCGGCCGCACCTTCGATCAGGAAGGCACGACCGAGGCGAAGCTCCGCGACTACTACCGCGGCATCGCCGACCGCAGGGTCCGCCTCGGCCTCGTGCTCGCCGAGATCGGCGAGCGCAACCGCATCGAGGTGACGGATCAGGAGCTGCAGCGCGCCCTCGCCAACGAGGTCCGCCGCAACCCCGGCAACGAGCAGCAGATCTACGACTTCTACGCCAACAATCCGGGCGCCATGAACCAGCTCCGCGCGCCGCTGTTCGAAGAGAAGGTGATCGACTTCCTCCTCGAGCTCGTGAACGTCACCGACAAGAACGTGACCCGCGAAGAGCTGATGGCGATGATCGCCGCCGACGAGCCGACGATGCCGACCACCTGATCGCCTCGCTCGCGATCCGGGATTTCGACGGGGGCTTCGGCCCCCGTTTTCGTTTTGCCGTGTGTTTCTCCGGCCTGCCTCAACAAGCACCCCGTCGTTCCGGCTCTCCGCTTCGCGGCCCCGGAGCGACGGGCGTTTTTGTCCTGGCTGGTCGCGACCGCTAAGGTCGCCGCATGTCCGACGAGCCCGCCACACCCGCCCCCAAACGCTCCGCCAGGAAGCCCGACGCGCCGATTCCCGCCCTGCCGGGCCTGCCGTTTCAGCCGCCGGTCGAGCCGATGCTGTCGAAGGTGGCCGAGGCCGTGCCCGACGGCGGTGCGTTCCTCTACGAGCCGAAGTGGGACGGGTTCCGCGCGCTGGTGTTCCGCGGCGCCCATGACGTCTTCATCCAGAGCCGCGATCTCCGGCCGCTCGACCGCTATTTCCCGGAGGTCCACGCCTTTCTCCTCGAGCGCCTGCCGGCGGGATGCGTGGTCGACGGCGAGGTGGTGATCGCCGCGCCCTGGGGGCTGGATTTCGACGCGCTGCAGCTGCGCCTGCACCCGGCGGCGTCGCGGGTGAAACGGCTTGCGGCGGAGATTCCCGCGTCGTTCGTGGCGTTCGACCTCCTCGCCGCCGGTGGGGAAGACCTCCGCCACCTGCCGCAGGCGGAACGCCGCGCGCGGCTCGAGGCGCTGCTCGCGGGCTCAACGCCGCCGGTGTACCTCACGCCGGTCACGCGCGACCACGCGACCGCCGTCGACTGGCTGCAGCGCTTCGAGGGCGCGGGGCTCGACGGCGTGATGGCGAAACCCGAGGCGGACCCTTACCAGCCGGGCAAGCGGGCGATGTTCAAGATCAAGCACGCCCGCACGGCCGACTGCGCGGTCGCCGGTTTCCGCTGGCACAAGAGCGGCAGGGATGCCGTCGGCTCGCTGCTCCTCGGCCTCTACGACGACGAGGGGCGGCTCCAGCATGTCGGCGTCACGTCGTCCTTCACGATGGCGATGCGGAAGGCGCTGGTCGACGAGCTCGCGCCGCTCCGCGAGAACGCGACCGAGGGGCATCCGTGGCACGAATGGGCCGTTGCGCAGGACGTCTGGGCGCGGCTGCCGGGCGCGCAGAGCCGGTGGAGCACCGGCAAGGACCTGTCGTGGGAGCCGCTGCGGGTCGAGCGCGTGGTGGAGGTGAAGTACGACCACCTCCAGGGCAACCGCTTCCGCCACGGCGCGACGTTCCTCCGCTGGCGCTTCGACAAGGCGCCGGCGGATTGCCGGTACGACCAGCTCGAGGTTACGACACCGTATGAGTTGACGAAGGTGTTTTCGGCATGACTACGGTTTGACACCTCGGTGGCCAGCGGCGTGCCGTTTCGTATAGGCAGCGGACGGTGCCAATCCTTCGGCTTCCGTAAGGACGAACCGGGCGTCCCGAAGAACCCAGACCCGTGCAACCGCCACGCAGGGGGGCGGCAGCCAGAATCGGCAGGCTGTGATCGTCGCCGTTGCAGGGTCGAAGCTCGAGTTCGGAAGCGCGATCAGCGATCCAAAACCATCGACGCGGGTCGTGCATTCGATCGTCATGTTGGTCGGGCCATTGCCGCAGCCGATGCTGTAGGTCGGCTCCGCGAAGGTCATGAGCTGCAACCCCTCTGCCGCTGTGCTGCTGAGGTAAACGTGTTCGGTCAGTTGCTCACTCGATCGGCATGAGAACCGGTAGATGCGAACTGTGGTCGACTGTCCCGGTTCCGCCAGCGCCGGATAGGTGAGGTTGAAGACCTCGGGGATCGGGACGACGTCTCCCGAGCACGAACGGGGAGCGACAGCTTCGTAGATGCCTCGCGCCTGAGCATCCGTCTCGTCAGCTGCAGCGGTGCGGGGAAGGGTGGCAAGGACCGCAACAAGCCACAGCCCGGACAGTTTCCACCAGTTCATCGCTTCCTCCAACCCTTTACCGGCTGTCGCCGTCCGGGTCAGCCTTCTTCGGCTTCCGCGGGCGCTTCGGCGGGTCGGCCATGAACTCCAGCCAGCCGGGCGGCGGGTTGTCGGGATCAAGTGCTTCCTGAGCCGGCCGCAGATCCTCCGGGACGTGCTGGAGGTTCACCCGGATGCGCCACCAGACGGCCGATCGGCCGCGCATGCCATCGACGAGGACATCGGCGGGCTGCAGCTTTGCCGCGGCGTCCGGGTGCCGGGCTTTCCAACGTTCGAGGCCGTCGAGGCAATCAGCCTTGCTCACCGACCGGCCGATCTCGATGAGCGGCATCTTTGGCACCCGCCGGCCGACGCCTTTCGCCCGCGAGGGCTGGACGCGCGTCGGCTCGCCCGGCTGTTTGGCGTATTGCGGCGGCCATGGCGCGTCGCCCTGGCCCTCGGCTTCCTGCCTCGCCGAAAGCGCGAGGATCGCGTCGAGCGAGCAGGGGTGGTCGTCGATGCCGGCGTGGCGGTCGCCGATGGCGGCGAAGCGGGCGGGCATCGTGGCGAGGGTGAAGGCAGCGGGGTCGACCACGTCCACTTCGGCCCAGGTCAGCGGGGCAGAGACGCGGGCGTCGGGAGTAGGGCGGACCGAATAGGCCGACGAGACGGTCTTGTCCTTGGCGTTCTGGTTGTAGTCGAGGAACACGCCGTGACGCTCCTCCTTCCACCATTTCGAGGTGGCGAGGGCAGGGACGCGGCGCTCGACCTCGCGGGCGATGGCGAGCGCCGCGCGCCGGACCTTGCCGAAATCCCATCGCCGCTCGATGCGGACGATGACATGCATGCCGCGCGAGCCGGACGTCTTCGGCCAGCCGACGAGGCCGAAATCGTCGAGGACGCCGTGGACGGACCGCGCCACGTGGACGATCTGCGACCACGGCACGCCGGGAAGGGGGTCGAGGTCGACCCGCAGTTCGTCGGGGTGGTCGACGTCGTCGGCGCGGACGGGGTGGGGGTGGAGTTCCAGGCAGGCGAGGTTCGCCATCCAGGCAAGGTCGGCGGGGCGGCGGGGGACGACCTCCTCGGCGGTGCGGCCGGAGGGGAAGCTGAGCGTCACGACCTCGACCCAGGGCGGGCGGCTGTCGGGTGCGCGCTTCTGGTAGAAGAACTCGCCGCCGACGCCGTTGGGATGGCGGACGAGCACGTTGGGGCGGTTGCCCGCGCCACGCAGCGCGCCGTCGGCGACCGCGAGGTAGTAGTTCACGAGGTCGAGCTTCGTGTGCCCGGTGCCGGGAAAGAGCACCTTGCCGGGGTTGGTGACCTGCACCTCGAACCCGCCGACATCGAGCAGCAGCGCTTCAGCCTTCGCCATCCCGGAAGGAGAAGGGCTCGCCGCGGCGCCGTCAACCGCTTCGGGGCCGGCCGTGTCGGGGCGGCCCTTTCCGTACTACGATGGCTGGCCTACATAGGTCGCAAGGCGGAGGCGCGACGACTCGGTACGGCGCGCCCGCAGCGGAAAAGGACGAGCCCCCGTGAACATGCGCGATCCCATCGAATACACGATGAACACCCTGGTCCCGATGGTGGTCGAGCAGACCAACCGGGGCGAGCGTGCTTTCGACATCTATTCGCGCCTCCTCAAGGAGCGCATCATCTTCGTTACCGGCCCGATCGAGGACTACGGCGCGTCGCTCATCACCGCCCAGCTTCTCTTCCTCGAGGCGGACAATCCCATGAAGCCGGTCTCGATGTACATCAACTCGCCGGGCGGCGTGGTCACGGCCGGCATGGCGATCTACGACACCATGCAGTTCATCAAGCCGCCGGTGGCGACGCTCTGCATAGGCCAGGCGGCGTCGATGGGGTCGCTCCTTCTCTGCGCCGGCGCGCCGGGCATGCGGGCGGCGCTGCCCAACGCCCGCATCATGCTGCATCAGCCGTCGGGCGGCTTCCAGGGTCAGGCTTCCGACATCGAGCGGCACGCCGAAGACATCATCAAGATGAAGCGGCGGCTCAACGAGATTTACGTCAAGCACACCGGCAAGCCTTACGAGGTCATCGAGCGGACTCTCGACCGCGACTTCTTCCAGACGGCCGAGGAAGCCAAGAATTTCGGCATCGTGGATCGCGTCGTCAGCAGCCGCGAAGACGAAGACGTTTCGGCGGCGGCAGCCTAGCACTGTTGCCGGAAAGTCGCGGCGGACGGAGCGGCGTTAAGTCTCTCTTGAAGAAATCCGCCGGAGTATGAAACTGGTGTGACGGTGTTCGTTTGCGTGCGTTCGCTGGGGGGCTAGAACACGCCACGGATTGATCCGGTAGCCGTCACGCCCGGTGCCGGCACGGACCGGATGGTCCATCGGCGTGAGCCAAGGGTGCTTTATACATGACCAAGGGCAGCGGCAGCGACAGCAAGAACACCCTCTACTGCTCCTTCTGCGGAAAGAGCCAGCATGAGGTGCGGAAGCTCATCGCCGGGCCGACCGTGTTCATCTGCGACGAGTGCGTCGAGCTGTGCATGGACATCATCCGCGAGGAATCGAAGTCCTCGCTGGTGAAGTCGCGCGAAGGCGTTCCGACCCCGCACGAGATCTGCGCGGTCCTCGACGACTATGTCATCGGCCAGCGCCACGCGAAGCGCGTCCTCGCGGTGGCCGTCCACAACCACTACAAGCGGCTGAACCACGCGGCGAAGAACAACGACGTCGAGCTCGCGAAGTCGAACATCCTCCTGATCGGTCCGACCGGCTGCGGCAAGACGCTCCTCGCGCAGACGCTCGCCCGCATCCTCGACGTGCCGTTCACGATGGCGGACGCGACGACCCTCACCGAGGCCGGCTATGTCGGCGAGGACGTCGAGAACATCATTCTCAAGCTCCTGCAGGCCGCCGACTACAACGTCGAGCGGGCGCAGCGCGGCATCGTCTACATCGACGAGGTCGACAAGATTTCGCGGAAGTCCGACAACCCGTCGATCACCCGCGACGTCTCGGGCGAGGGCGTCCAGCAGGCTCTCCTCAAGATCATGGAAGGCACGGTCGCCTCCGTCCCGCCGCAGGGTGGCCGGAAGCATCCGCAGCAGGAATTCCTGCAGGTCGACACGACGAACATCCTCTTCATCTGCGGCGGCGCGTTCGCGGGTCTCGAGCGGATCATCTCCGAGCGCGGCCGGGCGACGTCCATCGGCTTCGGCGCCAAGGTCGCCGCGCCGGAGGATCGTCGCACGGGTGATCTCCTCCGCGAGGTCGAGCCCGAGGATCTCCTGAAGTTCGGCCTCATCCCGGAATTCGTCGGCCGCCTGCCGATCGTCGCCACGCTCGAAGACCTCGACGAGGAAGCGCTGATCCGCATCCTCTCCGAGCCGAAGAACGCGCTGATCAAGCAGTATCAGCGCCTGTTCGACATGGAGAACGTCGAACTGACGATCCACCCCGACGCGCTCTCCTCGATCGCCAAGCGCGCCATCGAGCGCAAGACCGGCGCCCGCGGCCTCCGGTCGATCCTCGAGGCGATCCTCCTCGAGACGATGTTCGACCTGCCGGGCCTCGACGGCGTCCAGGAAGTCGTCATCTCGCCCGACGTCGCCGAAGGCAAGGCGCGGCCGCTCTACATCTACTCGGAACGTGCTGGCGAGGTGAGCACCTCGGCCTAGCCGGGATCGGCCAAGAGTGACTGGGAGCGCGGCCGTCGCGCTCCCAAGGACTCCCGTAGGGTCCCTACCCAATGAAGTGGCGGTATTCTGCCACTTTGAGCCTCCCCCTTGCGGGGAGGCGGAAGGCGGCAAGCGGAGCGCCGTCGCCTTCGGAGGGGGGGCGGCCTTGAGCAGAACGCCACCAGGGCGTTACCCCCTCCCGAACCCGCGAAGTACCGGTTCGACCTCCCCGCGAGGAGGAGGTTCAACGCCGATTGAGTCCCTACGTGCCTTGGGAAGACCGGATCAACGTGGTCACGCTGCCGACGGATCGCGAACCAAATTCCTGCCTCGGCAGCGTCATCGAAGCGTCTTGAAAGCCCCTCCGGGCGGGGCCACTTTACCAACCATAGTTGGCGGGCTTCGCGCCTGTGTCTCAGACGATCCGGTCCGGATCGTTTTGTCCCACAAAAGGTTGCCTGCGCAGCACCGGCCGTCTCTAATGAGGCCGGGCCACGAGAGAGGTTGCCATGACCACAGAGAGCCGACCCCGCGCCACGCCCACCGGCAAGGCGGTGTACCCGCTGCTCCCGCTCCGTGACATCGTCGTATTCCCGCACATGATCGTCCCGCTCTTCGTCGGGCGCGAGAAGTCGATCCATGCGCTGGAAGAGGTGATGCGGGCAGACAACCAGATCCTCCTCGCCACGCAGAAGGACCCGAGCCACGACGATCCGAAGCCGGATGCGATCTACACCATCGGCACGCTCGCGACCGTCCTCCAGCTCCTGAAGCTGCCCGACGGCACCGTGAAGGTGCTCGTCGAAGGCTCGACGCGCGCGAAGATCACCCGCTTCACCGGCAACGAGGCCTATTACGAGGCCGAGGCCGAGGCGCTGCCGGATGCGATCGGGAACCAGACCGAGGTCGAGGCGCTCGCCCGCTCCGTGGTCTCGGAGTTCGACAATTACGTCAAGCTGAACAAGAAGATATCGCCCGAGGTGATCGGCGCGGTGAGCCAGATCGACGACTTCTCCAAGCTCGCCGACACCGTCGCCTCGCATCTTGCGATCAAGATCGCCGACAAGCAGGCGATCCTCGAGCTCGCCACCGTCGGTGAACGGCTCGAGCGGGCGCTCGGCATGATGGAAAGCGAAATCTCGGTCCTTCAGGTCGAGAAGCGCATCCGCTCGCGCGTCAAGCGCCAGATGGAGAAGACGCAGCGCGAGTACTACCTGAACGAGCAGATGAAGGCCATCCAGAAGGAGCTCGGCGACAACGAGGACGGCAAGGACGAGATGGCCGAACTCGAGCAGCGCATCGAGAAGACGCGCCTCTCGAAGGAAGCCCGCGACAAGGCGATGGGCGAGCTGAAGAAGCTGCGCCAGATGAGCCCGATGTCGGCGGAAGCGACGGTCGTGCGGAACTACCTCGACTGGCTGCTCGGCATTCCGTGGTCGAAGCGCTCCAAGGTCAAGAAGGACCTCCGCTTCGCCCAGGAGGTGCTGGACGCGGACCATTTCGGCCTCGAGAAGGTCAAGGACCGCATCGTCGAGTACCTCGCCGTCCAGGCGCGCTCGAACAAGCTGAAGGGCCCGATCCTCTGCCTCGTCGGCCCGCCCGGCGTGGGCAAGACCTCGCTCGCCAAGTCGATCGCGAGAGCGACCGGCCGCGAGTATGTCCGCATGTCGCTCGGCGGCGTGCGCGACGAGGCCGAGATCCGCGGCCACCGGCGGACCTATATCGGCTCGATGCCCGGCAAGGTCATCCAGTCGATGCGGAAGGCCAAGAAGTCCAACCCGCTCTTCCTTCTCGACGAGATCGACAAGATGGGCATGGACTTCCGCGGCGACCCGTCGTCGGCCCTCCTCGAGGTGCTGGATCCCGAGCAGAACAAGGCGTTCAACGATCACTACCTCGAGGTCGACTACGACCTCTCGGACGTGATGTTCGTGACGACGGCCAACACGCTCAACATCCCGCCGCCGCTCCTCGACCGCATGGAGATCATCCGCCTCGCCGGCTACACGGAGGATGAGAAGGTGGAGATCGCCCGCGCGCATCTCCTGCCGAAGACGCTCCGCGAGCACGGCCTTGCCGACAGCGAGTTCTCGCTGGCGGACGGCGCGCTCCGGACGATCATCCGCCGCTACACCCGCGAAGCCGGCGTCCGGAACCTCGAGCGCGAGCTCGCGACGGTCGCCCGCAAGGTCGTGAAGGAGCTCCTCCTCTCGAAGAAGAAGGCGATCAAGGTCACCGAGAAGTCGCTCGAGGACTTCCTCGGCGTGCCGCGGTACCGCTACGGCGAGATCGAGGGCGAGGACCAGGTCGGTCTCGTCACCGGCCTTGCCTGGACCGAGGTCGGCGGCGAGCTGCTGACGATCGAGGGCGTGATGATGCCCGGCAAGGGCCGGATGACGGTCACGGGCAACCTCCGCGACGTCATGAAGGAATCGATCTCGGCCGCGGCGTCCTACGTCCGCAGCCGCGCCGTCACCTTCGGCATCGAGCCGCCGCTCTTCGAGCGGAAGGACATCCACGTCCACGTTCCGGAAGGGGCGACCCCGAAGGACGGTCCATCGGCGGGTGGCGCGATGGCGACGGCGATCGTCTCCGTCCTCACCGGCATCCCCGTCCGCAAGGACGTCGCTATGACCGGCGAGATCACGCTCCGCGGCCGGATCCTGCCGATCGGCGGTCTCAAGGAGAAGCTCCTCGCGGCGCTCCGCGGCGGCATCAAGACGGTGCTGATCCCGGAGGAGAACGTGAAGGATCTCGCCGAGATTCCGGACACGGTGAAGCGGGGCATGACCATCATCCCGGTGAGCCGCATGGACGAGGTCGTCAAGCACGCTCTCGTGCGGCAGCCGCAGCCGATCGAGTGGGACGAATCCAAGGCCGACACCAAGGTGGTGGCCGAGGAAGACGCCGGCAAAGGCCTCACTGCCCACTGATTGGGCGTGCCCTCTGCCCGACAGCCAACGACGCCCGCCCCCAAGGCGGGCGTTTTTCGTTGCCGCGATGCATCAACAGGGAGAATCTGGCGGGAATCCGAGGTTTCCGCTTGCCTGCGGCCCGGAATGGCGAAAGTGTACGCGCCCTGTGGCCGACTGTTGCGTGACTGAGATCGGTTTCAACCTGGAAAGGGGCATTCATGAACAAAAACGACGTTATCGCCGCGGTCGCGGACAAGACCGGAATGTCGAAGGCGGCCGCCGGAGAGGCGGTTGACGCGACGTTCGATGTGATCACCGACGCCCTCAAGGGCGGCGACGAGGTGAAGATCATCGGTTTCGGCAGCTTCTCCGTGGCCAAGCGCGCCGCCTCCATGGGCCGCAACCCGCGCACCGGCGCCTCGATCAAGATCGCTGCTTCCAAGACCCCGAAGTTCAAGGCCGGCAAGGGCCTGAAGGATTCGGTGAACGGCTAGCGCCGAAGGCGCCTCTGCGCCCACCGGCGCACTGCTTGCTTCGGCGCCGCGTTCCGCATAGATGCGGGCGCGGCGCCGTGGCGCTCCGGGCGGTTAGCTCAGCTGGCAGAGCGCCACGTTTACACCGTGGATGTCGGGAGTTCGATCCTCTCACCGCCCACCACGACGCCCGAAGTGGCGCCCCGCTTTTCCCTCGCAACTGACCGCGATACCTCGTGCTTCCCGGCGCGAGCCTGCCCCTGCACGCGCCTGACCCACCCGAGCGGGTGAAGGCAGCGGCGCCGGCGCGTCCTTAGCTGGCGGACGTTCCCCGCGCGGAGGTCCGATCGTGAAGCGTCTCCTTCTCCTCCCGCTCGTTCTGGCGGCGATCGCCATCGCCGCGCCGGCCAGTGCCATCGACGTCCAGCCGGGCGGCCGCGGGGCCGCGGTGGTGACCGTCGGCGCGCCGACCGTCGACCGGAACGACGAAATCATCGACCGGTGCGAATGCGATGGCGGTCCGCTGCAGCAGATCGTCGTGTTCAGGACGGGTGGCGGCAGCGACATCGTCCGTATCGACCGGCTGACCGCCCAGATCCTCCACACCAACGACCTGACGCCGCAGGCGATCGGCGCGATCTACGAGGTCACGAATCTCCTGGGGGCAGGGGAGAACGCCATCGTTCTCCTCGTGGCGGTGCGGGACAACGTTCTCGGCACCGTGCAGACGATCGCCGTCCGCCGCACCGCGTTCACCTGGAGCGCCGAGGGCGGCGCCGTCCTCACCACCTCGCTCGCCGATCTCCAGGCGTCCGTGCGGTCCGCCGCCCCGGCTCCGGGTGCGTGAAAGCCCGTGGTGGCGCAGGTGACGCACGGGCGCCGTCGCCTTTCTGTTGACTTGCTCCGACCACCACCGTAATCCACCGCGACCCCGCCGAACGCACAGCGTCGCGCCGGCAAACGGGGGTGTAGCTCAGTTGGTTAGAGCGTCGGCCTGTCACGCCGAAGGTCGCGGGTTCGAGCCCCGTCACTCCCGCCATTTCCTTCCCGTCCGATGCACGGCGAGCGGCTCCTGCCGCGTCGCTTCGCTCGCCCGCAGGGGTCGCCGCCGATGATTCCGAGAGAGCTTCTTGCGACGGCGGCCGTCCCCGGCGGCGGCGGCGAACTCCGGCTGTTCCGCCGCGGCGACGAATTCACGATCATGCTCGGCAGCGACGAACTGATGAACAGCCGCCGCACCGGCTCGGAAGAAGCGCTCGCGGCCTATGCCGCCGAGGCGCTGGGGGGCCGGCCGAAGCCGCGTATCCTGATCGGCGGGCTCGGTCTCGGCTTCACGCTCCGCACCGCGCTTGCGGCCTTCGGCAAGGATGCCGCGATCGACGTCGCCGAGCTCGTGCCCGAGGTGGTCGAGTGGGCCCGCGGGCCGCTCGCCGGCGTGTTCGGAGACAGCCTCGCGGACCCGCGGACGACCATCATCGTCGATGACGTGGCGGCGGTGATGGCGGCCGCGTCCGGGCGCTACGACGCGATCCTCCTCGACGTCGACAACGGTCCCGCGGGGCTGACGCGGCCGCAGAACGACCGGCTCTATGGCAGCCTGGGCCTTGCCGCCGCCCGTCGTGCCCTCCGGCCGCGCGGCGTGCTCGTCGTCTGGTCGGCGCAGGCAGACGACCGGTTCACCGGCATGTTGCGCCGGGCCGGCTACTCCGCCATGATGTCGTCGGCGCGGAATCACAACGGGCGCGGCGCGAAGCACACGATCTGGATCGCGAAGCGCGAGGAGGCGCGCGGCGGTGGCGATGGCCCGCGTCCCGCCGCCCCGGCGCGGTCCGGAGGGCGCTTCACCCGGCCGCGCCAGGGCTGAGCGTTGGACGTCGTTTCCGTCACCGATGCGGATGATCCGCGCGTCGCACTCTATCGCGACGTGCGTGACCGCGACCGGATCGGGCGGGATGGCGTGTTCGTGGCGGAGGGCGAGGTCGTCCTCCGGGCACTCCTCGGCCCGCGCTCGCGATTCGCGCCCGCCTCGCTGCTGATCGCCGCCGACCGCGCGCCGGCGCTCCTGCCGACGCTGCCGCGGCACGCCGGCGTGCCGGCCTATGTCGCCGCGCCTGCCGTGATGGACCGGATCGTCGGCTTCCCGATCCACCGCGGCATCCTCGCCATCGGTGAGGTCGGGGCCCCGTCAACGGCGGAGGCGCTGCTCGCTGCCGCGATGCCGCCTGCGCTCGTCGTCGCCGCGCTCGGCATCGCCAACCACGACAATGTCGGTGGGATCTTCCGCAACGCGGCGGCGTTCGGCGCCACGGGTGTCCTCCTCGATGCCCACAGCTGCCACCCGCTCTACCGGAAGGCGATCCGGGTCTCGACGGGCAGCGCCCTGACGATGCCGTTCGCGCAGCTCGCGCCGGATGCGGATGTGGTGGCGACGCTGCTGGCGGCGGGCTTCGACGTTCTCGCGCTCAGCCCGCGGGGCGAGATGTCGCTGGCGGAGACGCGGCGCTCGCAGAGGACCGCGATCCTCCTCGGCACCGAGGGTGCCGGCCTGCCGGACGCGGTTCTCGCCCGTGTCCGCACCGTCCGCATCCCGATGGCCGAAGGCGTCGATTCGCTGAACGTCGCGGTGACGAGCGGGATCGTCCTCCACCACCTCGCCGGGCTCACACCGGGGTGACGGCGGGCACCTGGTGCGAGCGGTCGCGCGGGCATTCCCAGCGGTAGCGCTCGGCGCCGCCGGTCGCCGTCACCAGTCGAAGCGGCGTGCCGCAGACCGGGCAGGGCGGAATGTCGGCCTTCACTGGTGCTGGAATCGCCGGCGACGCCGTCGCGACGGCGGGGGCAGGGCGGCGGAAGCGGGCGACGAGGAGCCACACTGCGACGCCGGCGACGATCGCGCCGAGAATGCGGAGATAGAGGAGTGAGCTCGCGACGCCGCCATGCGAGGAGCACGCGCCCTGAATGCCGATCGAAGGCGACGCCCAGCCGTCGACGCAGGTCGTGGGGAAGATGACCGAGAAGACGACGTAAGCGATGGCGGCCGCCACCACCGCCAGCGTCACGGGATGCATCACGAAGCGCATTGTCCCCCCTCCAGTCCTGGCGCATAGAAGCCGCGGAATTGGCGCCTTGGCAATCACTCCGGAGGACGAGATGCGTCTCCTGCCCGCAGCAGTGCTGGTGTTTGCGCTCGCGGCAGCGCCCGCCGCCGCGGACGAGTTCATCGCCGGCGTCGGCGTAGCGGCGGACGGCGATTCCTTCCGGATCGGCGATCAGATCGTCCGCCTTTACGCCGTCGATGCGCCCGAGCTCGCCCAGACCTGCCCCACGGCCGCCGGCCGGACATGGCGCTGCGGCGAGGAGGCGCGCCAGCGCCTGAAGGAGCTTCTGGCGCTCGGGCCCGTCGCCTGCGTCGGCGAGGAATTCGACCAGTTCGGCCGCCTGATCGCCGAATGCGACGACTACGACGGCAACTCGATCAACGCCACGCTGGTGCTCGAAGGACTCGCCTGGGCTTTCACCCGCTACGATGACCTCTTCGCCCCGGAGGAGAAAGAGGCACGGGCGGAGCGGCTCGGCATCTGGCAGGCGCCGACGCTGCCGGCGTGGCAGTGGCGGGTGGAGAACCCGCGGCTGTAGCGCGCCGGGCCACTCATAAGAGGTTTCCGTTGTTCCGGGTTCCGCTGTGCGGCCCCGGAACGACGGCCATGGTTTCTGCGAGCCCTTTGTCCGGGCGACCGCCGAGACGGCGCTTCCCACCGCGTTTTGCCTGTGGCATTCGTGGCCATCGACGGGCGCGCCTGCGGCGTGCAATTCTGGCGGACTGCCGCTGGGGGGGCGGCTCCGACCTGGGAGGGGGAGGGAGCGTGGAAGCACTGCTCGAATCGTATCTGCCGATCGTCGTCTTCATCGGCGTCGCCGGCGTGATCGGCATTGCGCTGCTCGTGACGCCGTTCGTCGTCGCCTACAAGAACCCGGACCCCGAGAAGCTCTCGGCGTATGAGTGCGGGTTCAACGCGTTCGACGACGCGCGCATGAAGTTCGACATCCGCTTCTACCTCGTCGCGATCCTCTTCATCATCTTCGACCTCGAAGTCGCCTTCCTGTTCCCGTGGGCCATCACGTTCGGTGACCTCGGCGGCCTCGGCTTCTGGTCGATGATGCTGTTCCTCGGGGTGCTGACCATCGGCTTCATCTACGAGTGGAAGAAGGGAGCCCTCGAGTGGGACTGAGCACTGACGGCGCGATCGTTTCGCCCGCCGCCAAGGGCATCATCGACCCGCGGACCAACCGTCCGATCGGGGAGAACGACCCGACCTATGTCGAGATCAGCAACGAGCTGGCAGACAAGGGTTTCCTCGTCACCGCGTCCGACGATCTCATCAACTGGGCGCGGACGGGCTCGCTGATGTGGATGACGTTCGGCCTCGCCTGCTGCGCGGTGGAGATGATGCAGATGTCGATGCCGCGTTACGACGCCGAGCGTTTCGGCATCGCGCCGCGCGCGTCGCCGCGCCAGTCCGACGTGATGATCATCGCCGGCACGCTGACCAACAAGATGGCCCCCGCGCTCCGCAAGGTCTACGACCAGATGCCGGAGCCGCGCTACGTCATCTCGATGGGCTCGTGCGCCAATGGCGGCGGCTACTACCACTACTCGTACGCGGTGGTGCGCGGCGCCGACCGCATCGTCCCGGTCGACATCTACGTGCCGGGCTGCCCGCCGACGGCGGAGGCGCTCCTCTACGGGTTCCTTCTGCTGCAGAAGAAGATCCGCCGCACCGGCACGATCGAGCGCTAGGCGAGGGACCGATGGACGAGAGCCTCGGCGAGGTCGCCGAAATCCTGAAGGCAATGCTGCCGAACGTCCGGCTCGAGAGCCGGATCGCCTTCGGCGAACTGACCATCACGACGGACGCGAAGGACATCGTGCCGGTGATCCGCGCGCTCCGGGGTGATCCGAAGCTCGCCTTCATCAGCTTCATCGACATCTGCGGCGTCGACTATCCGGCGCGCGAGCAGCGCTTCGAGGTCGTCTACCACCTCCTCAGCCCGACCCAGAACCTCCGCGTCCGGGTGAAGGTGTCGACCGACGAGACGACCCCGGTGCCGTCGATCGTCTCGGTGTTCCCCTCGGCCGACTGGTTCGAGCGCGAGGCGTACGACTTCTACGGCATCCTCTTCGACGGCCACCCCGACCTCCGCCGCATCCTCACGGACTACGGCTTCGAGGGCTATCCGCTGCGGAAGGATTTCCCGCTGACCGGGTACGTGGAAGTGCACTACGACGACCTCCAGAAGCGGGTCGTGTACGACAAGGTGCATCTGCCGCAGGAATACCGCGACTTCGACTTCCTCTCTCCGTGGGAGGGCACGGAATACGTGCTGCCGGGGGATGAGAAGGCCAAATGACGGCAGTCGGCAGTAGGCAGTCGGCAGTCGGACGGGAGACGGTCGTTGGGCATCGACTCCTATCGGGATCTACGCGTCTGGCAGCAGGCCATGGAGCTTACCGAAATCTGCTACCGCCTGACGTCGGCATTTCCGCGAGACGAATTGTTCGGTCTCACCTCGCAAATTCGGCGGGCGAGCGTCTCGATCGCGGCGAATATCGCGGAAGGCTATGGGCGGGAGAGCGCGGGATCGTATGCCCACTTCCTCCGAGTGGCACAGGGCTCTCCGAAACTGGAGACGTTGCTGCTCCTGTCCGAAAGGGTCGAACTCGCGCCGTCATCGGCCACCAGACCCGCGTTGGATTTGTCGGACGCTACAGGTCGCATGCACCGTGGCTTAATCCGCTCGATTGCTCCGAGCGACTAGCGGTCTCCCGACTGCCTACTGCCGACTGCCTACTGCCGGTGACCCATGGCCGAGACTGACGTCCGCAACTTCACGATCAATTTCGGCCCGCAGCATCCTGCTGCGCACGGCGTTTTGCGCCTCGTGCTGGAGCTCGACGGCGAGATCGTCGAGCGCGTCGACCCGCATGTCGGGCTGCTCCATCGCGGCACCGAGAAGCTGATCGAGTCCAAGACCTACCTGCAGGCGCTGCCCTATTTCGACCGGCTCGACTATGTCGCGCCGATGAACCAGGAGCACGCCTGGGCGCTGGCGATCGAGAAACTCCTCGGCATCACCGTGCCTTATCGCGGCCAGCTGATCCGGGTTCTCTACTCCGAGATCGGCCGCATCCTGTCGCACATGCTCAACGTGACGACGCAGGCGATGGACGTCGGCGCGCTCACCCCGCCGCTGTGGGGGTTCGAGGAGCGCGAGAAGCTTATGGTCTTCTACGAGCGCGCATCGGGCAGCCGCATGCATGCGGCGTATTTCCGGCCCGGCGGCGTGCACCAGGACCTCCCGGAGAAGCTCGTGCAGGACATCGGCGATTTCGTCGATCCGTTCCTGAAGATCGTCGACGAGATCGACGGCCTCCTGACGCCGAACCGCATCTTCAAGCAGCGCAACGTCGACATCGGCGTGATCGCGATCGAGGAGGCGTGGCGTCTCGGCTTCTCCGGCGTGATGATCCGCGGCTCGGGCGTGCCGTGGGACCTCCGGAAGTCGCAGCCCTACGAGTGCTATTCCGACATGGAATTCGACATTCCGGTCGGCAAGAACGGCGACTGCTACGACCGCTACCTCATCCGCATGGAGGAGATGCGCCAGGCCGCCTACATCATGCGGCAGTGCGTGAATCTGCTGATGTCCGAAAAGGGCAGGGGTCCGGTGTCGTCCCGAGACGGCAAGATCGTGCCGCCGAAGCGGGGCGAGATGAAGCGGTCGATGGAAGCGCTCATCCACCACTTCAAGCTCTACACCGAGGGCTTCCACGTGCCGCCGGGCGAAGTCTATGCCGCCGTCGAGGCGCCGAAGGGGGAGTTCGGCGTGTACCTCGTGTCGGACGGCTCGAACAAACCCTACCGCGCCAAGATCCGCGCGCCGGGCTTCCCGCATCTTGCGGCGATGGACGTCATGACCCGCGGCCACATGCTGGCGGACGTGTCGGCCATCCTCGGTTCGCTCGACATCGTGTTCGGCGAGATCGACCGTTAACCTCTGGCCGGCGGTTTCCGGACGCGCCGGCGAGAAGCGTTTTCCATAAAAATCGATTCGTATTGCCCGGCGAGGGGAAATGGCGCCGTGATGATGTTGCGCGCGTCCGCGCCGCATCGGTTCACGTCAATCGCCGTCGGGCGTGGTTCATGCTCCACGAATTCCTCGCCGATCTCGCCAGCTTCTGGGCCGACATCCAGGCCAGCCTCGCCGGACCCGTGCCGGCCGACGCAGATGCCCTCATCGATGTCAGCCCGGGCGCCGCGGTCGCCAACGCCAACCTCGCCGAACGGATGGGGCTCGCGCTTCTCGCGGTCGGCGCGACGGTGACCCGGCCGTTCGGCAATGTCGGCTACTCCTACGGCGCGCGGTTCGTGGCGAAGCTGTTCCGCAGCCGGAAGGCCGTACGGGTCGCGCTCGCTCCCGATGCCAGCTTCGAGATGCCGTACGGTGACGCGTACTGGAGCATTCTCCTGTCGCGCGGCGCGAAGTACGAGGCCGACGTCGAGGTCGCGCTCCTCGCGCTCGCCGACGTCGATTTCGCCTTCGTCGATTGCGGGGCGAACTACGGCTACTGGTCGGTTCTCGTCACCAGCGCGCGTTTCGGCGGCCACAGTGCCGTGGCGATCGAGGCGGCGCCCGACACGTTCGCGTGGCTCGCCAGGAACGCGGCCGCGAACGGCGGGCGATTCGAAGTACTCAATCGTGCCATCGCCGAGCGGTCGGGCTCGACGGTGACCATCCGGGGCGCCAAGCACGAGGCCCGGTCGATCGTTTCGGCGGCCGACCTGCCGGTCGTCGGCAAGGTCGAGACGCTGGCGCTCGATGATCTCCTCGATCGCCCCGAGCTGCGCTCGAAGCGTCGCATCGTCCTCAAGCTCGACGTCGAGGGCGTGGAGCTCGACGCGCTGCGCGGCGCGAGCCGCATGCTGGAGCGCGACGTTCTCATTGCCTATGAGGACCACGCCTCCGACCGCAGTCATGCGGTGTCCGCCCACATGCTCGACCGCGGCATGCGGGTGTTCTTCATCGACGCCGGCGGCGCCAGCGAGATCGTCGGCCTCGGCCAGGTCGAGGCGATCAAGCGCAACAGCCACCGCGGCTACGACTTCTTCGCGACGCGAAGCGCGTTCTGGGCGGCGCGGCTCGAGGCGCTGGTGCGGAACCAGAACGCCTAGGCCGGCGCTCGCGGTCTGCCGAACGGCCCTCTGCAAGCACTCGACGAAGGGGCGGGGTTGCGCCACAACCTATGCGTGGCGCATTGCCGGTGCGCGTCCTTGACGGACATTAGTTATACCTTATATCGTGCGGAGACGCTCTCCGCAGAGCGGGGGCTGCATGCGTGGAATCGTGGCGGAGGACTACGACGCTGAGGATGGCCTGCGGGCACTGACGGCTCGGACCGATGAAATGACCATCTGGCAGAAACGAGCGTTTGCATCGGTGGTCGAAGCGATCGACGACCTCGGCGATTTGCCGGCCTCGGACGGGATATGGGGGCTCGATGAGTGCGCCATACCCGGTCTGTGGCTCTACATCGATCGGCCGTTCCGGGCCATTTTCGTCGCCGATCCAGAGGGATGGTGCCTCGTCCTCATTGAATGGACGAGACCGTGGACGAGCAATCACAACGCACTCATCGCGCGGGCGCAGGCGCTCGCGGTGGGTGGGACACGGAAGGAATGGGCATGAGCAAGACGGTCAAGGCGATCCTTGCCGATCCGCGCCTCGCCGGGCCGGTCGCCTTCGTGAAGGTCGCACGGCGTGCGGCGGAACTCGTCCGCTCGGCGCGGCAAAAGGCGGGAATGACACAGGACGACCTGTCGGCCGCACTGGGTGTGACGCAGCCCTACGTCTCCCAGATCGAGAGCGGGAAGGTCTCGACGATGCCGTCGCTGGCTACTTTGGCCACGGCGATGACGGCGTGCGGTGATGAACTTCACCTCGGCACGGCTGGCGAGTGGCGCGCCCTCGAGGCGCGTATCGCCGAGCTCGAGGCCCGGTTGGAGAAGCGGACCCAGCTGGAGTTCGAGGCGGTCGGCGGCCGGAATACCCCGCGGATCACGGTCACGAAGGCCGGAACGGATGTCGTGCTCGAATGGGAGACCGCGGGCGCGAGGAACTTCGTCGAGGCCGCGCGTGTTGCCATCGGTCAGGTCCCGAAGGCGAGCAGAACGCATGCCGGGACGATCCGGGTGACCCTCGACGAGGCGATGCCGGCTGCTGCGGCGATGGCGGCGCCGGCGAAGGCACACGAGTAGCGGCGGCGCGTGGCCTTCGTCACGGAAAACGCGGAGTTCCTGTCCGGCCTTGCCGGCGTTTCTGGTGCCGCGCTCATGCTGATCGTGCCGCTCTGGAGTTGGAGCGGGCGCTTCCTGAAAAGGGCGGCGCAGCGACGGGGGACGACCGAAGCGACCGAAGAGGCGCGCATCCAACTCCGCGAGGCTGCCGAAGGGGACGAGCGGAAGTGGCTCCGACTGGAGCGCCGCTTCAACTATCTGGGTGCCTTCTGCCTGCTGATCTCGTTCGCGCTCCTGATGATCGGCGGCCTGGGTGGGTCTGCGGACAGCAGTTGAGCCAACATTCGGTCATCGGTGGCGTGGACCGGGCGCACCGTCGATGCGCGAGGATGTTCCGCAGGCGGCGCTGGTTGGTCTCGCGTTCGTTGCCGGGTCTGGTGGTTCTGTCCGCTCGAGGGCATTCCGGTCCAGCGGCGGGGCCGCCTCGTGAGCCTCGAATCCAATGCCCGAACGACGAGGCCGTGAAATCGCGCGGGCGAGACCCGAGCCGGTCCCCGTGAAAACGCGACAAATGGCATCGCGCGGGCCGCTCGACATCGCCGCGCACCCATGAATAGATGGTCGGATGGGGAGTGGGACGTTCGAGGGAACGGGAGTGTGCGGGAGATAGGCCGGAGGGGCCTCTCGATCCGCGGTCCAAGCAGCAACTGAACGGCGTCCGCGGTTTCGGCGGCGCCCTCACGGCAGCCTGAGACCGGGGCGCGCCTGCGGCGCGGCCCGAGCACCACCGTCAACCTCTTCGCCCGCGCAATGCAGGACGGGAAGCGTGTCGGCATCGGTTAGCGTCGGAGCGCGGCGGAAGTTGGACGCCATCTTCGCCATCGGGCGGGCGGGGCGCTGACATGGCGGTGCGTCGCCTCGCCGAGGAGCAGCCGGAGGGTTTTGCGTTCGACGCCGCCAACATGGCGCGGGCGCGGCGCGAGATCGCGAAATATCCGCCAGGCCGCCAGCAGTCCGCAATCATCGGCCTCCTGTGGGAGGCGCAAAGCCAGAACGGCGGCTGGCTGTCGGAGCCGGCGATCCGCTACGTCGCCGAGATGCTGGGCATGCCCTACATCCGCGCGCTCGAAGTCGCGACCTTCTACACGATGTTCAACCTCCACCCGGTGGGCACCGTCGCGCACATCCAGGTGTGCGGCACGACGCCATGCATGCTCCGCGGGTCCGAGGCGCTGATGGACATCTGCCGCCACCGCATCCACCACGACCAGGACCATCCGTCGGCCGACGGCAGGTTCTCGTGGATCGAGGTCGAGTGTGCCGGCACCTGCGTGAACGCGCCGATGGTGCAGATCGGCAGCGAGGTCTTCGAGGACCTGACGCCCGAGACGTTCAACCGGCTGATCGACGATCTCGACGCCGGCCGGCCGGTGAAACCCGGCCCTCAGGTTGCTCGCCATTTGTCGGAGCCCGAGGGCGGGCCGACGACGCTGACCGATCCGTCGCTCTATGCCGCCGCCGCGAAGCCGGCGGCCGCACCGGTTGCGGCGCCTGCCGCTCCCGTGGTGGCACCCGCGCCTGCCAGCCCGGCGGCGAAGCCCGCCGGGATCGCCGCGCCCCGTGGCGGCAGGGGTGACGACCTCAAGGTGCTGAACGGCATCGGGCCGAAGATCGAGAAGACGCTGCACGAGCTCGGCGTCTTCCATTTCGACCAGATCGCCGCCTGGACGCCGGCCGAGGTGCGGTGGGTGGGCGAGCATCTTGCATTCCCCGGCCGCATCGAGCGCGAGCACTGGGTCGAGCAGGCGAAAGCGCTCGCCGCTGGGAAGGGAGCCTGACGGATGCTCGCCGACAAGGATCGCATCTTCCGCAACCTTTACGGTCGCCATGACTGGCGGCTCGCCGGCGCGCGGTCGCGCGGCAGCTGGGACGGAACGAAGCAGATCCTCGAACGCGGCCGCGACGGCATCATCGACGAGGTCAAGAAGTCGGGGCTGAGAGGCCGCGGCGGCGCCGGCTTCCCGACGGGCCTGAAGTGGTCGTTCATGCCGAAGAACAGCGATGGCCGGCCGCACTATCTGGTCGTGAATGCCGACGAATCCGAGCCGGGCACCTGCAAGGACCGGGAGATCATGCGGAACGACCCGCATCTCCTTCTCGAAGGCTGCCTCATCGCCGGCTTCTCGATGGCCGCGCACACCGCGTACATCTACATCCGCGGCGAGTTCCTGCACGAAGCCCATCGCGTCCAGCAGGCGATCGACGAAGCCTACGAGGCGCGTCTCATCGGCAAGGACAACGTCCACGGCTGGGATTTCGACATCTTCCTCCACCGCGGCGCCGGCGCGTACATCTGCGGCGAGGAGACGGCCCTTCTCGAAAGCCTCGAAGGCAAGAAGGGCCTGCCGCGGCTGAAGCCGCCTTTCCCGGCCAATGTCGGCCTGTGGGGCAATCCGACGACGGTGTCGAACGTCGAATCGGTCGCCGTGGCGCCGGACATCATGCGCCGTGGCGGCGCCTGGTTCGCGTCGATCGGCCGCCCGAACAACACCGGCACGAAGCTCTTCTGCATCTCCGGGCACGTGAACAAGCCGTGCACCGTCGAAGAAGCGATGGGCGTGCCGCTGCGCGAGCTCATCGAGACGCATTGCGGCGGCGTCCGCGGCGGCTGGGACAATCTCCTCGCGGTCATCCCCGGCGGCGCATCGGTGCCGCTGTTGCCGGCCGAGCAGTGCCAGAACCTGCCGATGGATTTCGACGCGCTCCGCGAACTGAAGAGCGGCCTCGGCACGGCGGCCGTCATCGTGATGGACAAGTCGACCGACGTCATCAAGGCGATCGCCCGGCTCGCCTATTTCTACAAGCACGAGAGCTGCGGCCAGTGCACGCCGTGCCGCGAGGGCACCGGCTGGATGTGGCGCGTTCTCTCCCGCATGGTTCGCGGCGAAGCGCACAAGCGCGAAATCGACATGCTCCTCGAGGTGACCTACCAGATCGAGGGCCACACGATCTGCGCGCTGGGCGATGCCGCGGCGTGGCCGATCCAGGGTCTCATCCGCCATTTCCGTCCGGTGATCGAACGCCGGATCGACGAGTTCACGGCGCGGGCGAAGGACGATTTCGTCCTAGAGGCAGCGGAGTAACGGGCATGGACGTTCCGGGCGAACCGCAGAACATGACCAACGTGCACCTTCGCGAGATCGGCGAAAAGGTCGATCGCCTCCTGCGCGAGGTCTCCGAGCTCAAGACGCGCATCGCGGCGCTCGAAATGGGCCAGACGGCGACGCTGTCGGCGCTCCGCGTGCCTTCGGTCCGGAGCGACCACTAGATGACGCTGCTGAAGGTCAACGGCACGGTCGTCGACGTCCCGCCGGAATACACGCTGCTGCAGGCGTGCGAGGCCGCGGGCGCCGAGGTGCCGCGGTTCTGCTACCATGAGCGGCTTTCGATCGCCGGCAATTGCCGGATGTGCCTGGTCGAGCTGAAGGGCTCGCCGAAGCCGGTCGCGTCCTGCGCCTGGGCGGTGCGGGATTGCCGTCCCGGCCCGAACGGCGAGCCGCCGGAAGTCAACACGCGCACGAAGCCGGTCAAGAAGGCCCGCGAGGGCGTGATGGAATTCCTGCTGATCAACCACCCGCTCGACTGCCCGATCTGCGACCAGGGCGGCGAGTGCGATCTGCAGGACCAGGCGATGGCCTATGGCATCGACCACAACCGCTATGCCGAGAACAAGCGGGCGGTCGAGGACAAGTACATCGGGCCCCTCGTGAAGACGTCGATGAACCGGTGCATCCACTGCACGCGGTGCGTCCGTTTCTCGGCCGAGGTCGCCGGCGTGCCGGAGCTCGGCGCGACCGGCCGCGGCGAGGACATGGAGATCACGACGTACCTCGAATCCGCGATGTCGTCGGAACTCCAGGGCAACGTCATCGATCTCTGCCCGGTCGGCGCGCTCACGTCGAAGCCGTACGCCTTCCAGGCGCGGCCGTGGGAGCTGGTGAAGACCGAGACGATCGACGCGATGGATGCGGTCGGCTCCGCCATCCGTGTCGACACGCGCGGCCGCGAGGTGATGCGCATCCTTCCCCGCCTCAACGAGGCGGTGAACGAGGAGTGGATCTCCGACAAGACCCGCTTCATCTGGGACGGCCTCCGCACGCAGCGGCTCGACCGGCCCTACCTTCGGGGCGCCAATGGCCGGCTCGAGCCCGCGAGCTGGACTGCCGCCTTCGGCGCGATCGCGAGCGCGGTCCGCGGAAAGCAGGGCGCGCGGATCGGCGCCATCGCGGGCGATCTCGCCACCGCCGAAGAGATGTTCGCGCTCAAGGCGCTGATGCACGCGCTCGGCTCGCAGAACATCGACTGCCGCCAGGACGGCTCGACGCTCGATCCGGCGTTCGGCCGCGCCTCCTATGTCTTCAACCCGACGATCGCGGGCATCGACAGCGCCGACGCGATCCTCATCGTCGGCTCCGACCCGCGGCACGAGGCTTCGGTCCTCAACGCCCGCATCCGGAAGCGCTGGCGGAAGGCGGAGCTGCCGATCGGTCTCGTCGGCGCGCCCGTCGATCTGACCTACCGCTACGAGCACATCGGCGCGGGGCCGGAATCGCTGGCGCAACTCGCCTCGGGCGAGCATTCCTTCGCGAAGGTGCTGCGGGCCGCGAAGCGCCCGATCGTGATCGTCGGGCAGGGCGCGCTCGCCCGCGCCGATGGTCCTGCGGTGCTCGCGCTCGCGGCGGCGATCGCCCGCGACGGCGACCGCGACGCCGGCTGGAACGGGCTCGCGGTTCTTCATACGGCCGCAGGGCGTGTCGGCGGGCTCGACGTCGGCTTCGTGCCGGCGGCGGGGGCGCATTCGGCCATCGACATGGTGCGCGAGGCCGGGGCAGGGGCGCTCGACGTCCTCTTCCTCCTCGGCGCCGACGAGATCGACACCGCCGCCCTCGGCAACGCCTTCGTCGTCTACATCGGCAGCCACGGCGACGCGGGCGCCGAGCGCGCCAACGTCATCCTGCCGGGCGCTGCCTACACCGAGAAATCGGGCACGCTGGTCAACACCGAAGGCCGCGTGCAGCGCCTCAGGCGCGCCGCGTTCCCGCCGGGCGACGCCCGCGAGGACTGGGCGATCCTCCGCGCCCTGTCGGATGTCCTCGGCCACCGGCTGCCGTTCGATTCGTTCGGCGAACTCCGCGCGCGGATGGTTGCCGCGCACCCGCATCTCGGCGTCGAAGACGGTGTCGTCCTGCACGGTCCCGGGGCGCTCGAGGCGCTCTCGGTGTCGAAGGCGAAGCTCGGCAAGGCGGCGTTCGGGAACCCGATCCGCGACTTCTATTTCACCAACGCGATCGCTCGTGCTTCGGCCGTCATGGCCGAGTGCTCGGCGCTGGCTGCCGGCCGCCTGGCCGAGGCGGCGGAGTAGGCGATGAGCTTCTGGGAAGCCTATTTCTGGCCGGGCGTCCTGATGGCGGTGATCTCCGCCCTCTCGATGGTCGTGCTGCTCGTCGCCATCGCCTTCCTTCTCTATGGCGACCGGAAGGTGTGGGCTGCCGTGCAGAGCCGGCGCGGACCGAACGTCGTCGGTCCGTTCGGCCTCTTCCAGTCCTTCGCCGACCTCATCAAGTTCGTGCTGAAGGAGCCGATCATCCCGTCGAGCGCCAACAAGGGGGTATTCCTCCTGGCGCCGCTCGTAGCGACCGTCCTGGCCCTGTCGGCTTGGGCGGTGATGCCGGTCGCCGACGGCTGGGTGATCGCCGACATCAATGTCGGCATCCTCTACATCTTCGCGATCTCGTCGCTGGGCGTCTACGGGATCATCATGGGCGGCTGGGCTTCGAACTCGAAGTACCCGTTCCTCGGCGCGCTCCGTTCCGCCGCGCAGATGGTGTCGTACGAAGTCTCGATCGGCTTCGTGATCATCTGCGTCCTCCTCGTCGTCGGCTCGCTCAATCTCAGCGACATCGTCAACGCCCAGGCCGACGGAATCGGGACGCGCCTCGGCCTCGCGCCGAGCCTTCTCGACTGGCACTGGCTGGCGCTGTTCCCGATGTTCGTCGTGTTCTTCATCTCGGCACTCGCCGAGACGAATCGGCCGCCGTTCGACCTGCCCGAGGCGGAGTCGGAACTCGTCGCCGGCTTCGCGACGGAGTACTCGTCGACGCCGTTCCTGATGTTCTTCCTCGCCGAATACGTCGCCATCGTGCTGATGTGCGCGCTCGGGACGGTGCTGTTCCTCGGCGGCTGGCTGCCGCCGCTCGATGTGGCTTGGCTGAACTGGGTGCCCGGGGTCGTCTGGTTCCTGCTGAAGATCCTGTTCCTGTTCTTCCTGTTCGCGATGGTGAAGGCGATCGTGCCGCGGTACCGCTACGACCAGCTCATGCGATTGGGCTGGAAGGTGTTCCTGCCGCTGTCGCTCGCCGCCGTGGTCGTCGTTGCGGGCTTCCTGCAGATCACGGGGTGGGCGCCATGAGGCTCGACCAGGCCGCGCGGTCCGTCTTCCTCGCCGAGTTCGTCAGCGCGATGTGGCTGGCGACGAAGCGCTTCTTCGGGCCGAAATACACGCTCAACTACCCCTTCGAGAAAGGCCCGCTCAGCCCGCGCTTCCGCGGCGAGCATGCGCTGCGGCGCTACCCCAACGGCGAAGAGCGCTGCATCGCCTGCAAGCTGTGCGAAGCGATCTGCCCGGCGCAGGCGATCACCATCGAGGCCGGTCCGCGCCGGAACGACGGGACGCGCCGCACGACGCGCTACGACATCGACATGGTGAAGTGCATCTATTGCGGCTTCTGCCAGGAGGCATGCCCGGTCGATGCGATCGTCGAGGGACCGAACTTCGAGTTCGCCACCGAGACGCGCGAAGAACTCTACTACGACAAGGACAGGCTGCTCGCGAACGGCGACAGGTGGGAGCGTGAGATCGCCGCCAACATCGCGAGGGATGCACCGTACCGGTGAGGCAAACGGTCCGGCTGCTGCGGCTGGACCGGCATGGGGCGACTGACTAGAGACGGAACTTCGTTCGCGGCCAGGGAGGGGCGCGGAAATGCATCGATCGCAAGCGGCAATCACCGCGCGGCTTTTCCTGCGCGATCCGTCGTTCGGCTACGGACGCATCGGGGCGGAAGCATAAATGGGTCTTCCGGGGGTCTTTTTCTATCTGTTCTCGGCGGTGCTGCTGGCATCGGCGCTGATGGTGGTTGCCGCGCGTAATCCGGTTCATTCGGTGCTGTTCCTGATCCTCGCCTTCGTGAACGCGGCGGCGCTGTTCCTCCTCCTCGGCGCCGAGTTCCTGGCGCTCATCCTGATCGTCGTCTATGTCGGCGCGGTCGCGGTGCTGTTCCTGTTCGTGGTGATGATGCTCGACGTCGACTTCGCCGAGCTCCGCCAGGGATTCCTGCACTATCTGCCGACCGGCGCGCTCATCGGCATCGTCATCCTGTGCGAAGTGCTGATCGCGGTGGGCGGCTGGGCGATCGCGCCCGGTGAACTCGCCTCCGTGCCGGTGCCGACGCCGCCCGCGGACGCGCTGTCGAACACGGAGGCGATCGGCAACCTCCTCTACACGCGCTACCTCTTCTACTTCCAGCTCGCCGGCCTCGTGCTTCTCGTTGCGATGATCGGCGCGATCGTGCTGACGCTGCGGCACAAGGAAGGCGTCAAGCGCCAGTCGATCGCCGCGCAGAACGCGCGGACGCCGGCTACGGCCATCGAGATCAAGAAGGTCGAACCGGGGAGGGGGATCTGATGGCGATCGGGCTCGGTCACTACCTCACCGTCGCGGCGATCCTGTTCACGCTCGGCGTGTTCGGCATCCTCGTGAACCGCAAGAACGTCATCATCATGCTGATGTCGGTCGAGCTGATCCTGCTCGCCGTCAACCTCAACTTCGTGGCGTTCTCGTCCTTCCTCCAGGATCTCTCGGGCCAGATATTCGCGCTCCTGATCCTCACGGTCGCCGCCGCCGAGGCCGCCATCGGCCTTGCCATTCTCGTCGCCTTCTTCCGCAACCGCGGCTCCATCGCGGTGGAAGACATCAACGCGATGAAGGGCTGATCGCGCATGTATCTCGCCATCGTCCTTCTCCCGCTCCTCGGCGCGCTGATCGCCGGCCTCATTTCGCTGTTCGGCGCCCACCAGGCGGTGCAGGCCAACGACGCGATCCACGGCATTCCCGGCGGTAGTCACGACGGTCACGGCCATGGCGGCGGTCACGACGGGCACAGCAGCCACGACGCGCATCACCACGCCGGGCACGGCAACGACGACCACGTCCATGCCGCCCGCGATTCACACGACAATCCCGGCGGCCATGCCGCCCACGGCCACGGCGATTCCGACGAGATCCAGTCGCCCGGCGCCCGGCCGGCGCAGCTGATCACCACGGGGCTCCTGATCCTCGCGGCGATCCTGTCGTGGATCACCTTCTTCCAGGTCACGACCGGCACGTTCGGCCTCGAGCAGGTGACCGTGCTCACCTGGATCCACTCGGGCGACCTCGTCGCCGACTGGACGCTCCGCATCGATACGCTGACGGCGGTGATGCTGATCGTGGTGACGACCGTCTCGGCCCTCGTCCACGTCTACTCGATCGGCTACATGTCGCACGACGCGCACACGCCGCGCTTCTTCGCGTATCTGTCGCTCTTCACCTTCGCGATGCTGACGCTGGTGACGGCGGACAACCTCGTCCAGCTGTTCTTCGGCTGGGAGGGCGTCGGCCTCGCGTCCTATCTCCTGATCGGGTTCTGGTACAAGAAGCCGTCCGCGAACGCGGCCGCGATCAAGGCCTTCGTCGTCAACCGCGTTGGCGATTTCGGCTTCGCGATGGGCATTTTTGCCCTGTTCTTCCTGTTCGACAGCGTCGACCTCACGACGATCTTCTCGGGTACCGAGGAGATGGCCGGCCACACCATCAATTTCCTCGGAATGCAGCTCGACGCGATGAACACCATCGCGATCCTCCTGTTCATCGGCGCGATGGGAAAGTCGGCCCAGTTCCTCCTGCACACCTGGCTGCCGGACGCGATGGAAGGCCCGACCCCCGTGTCGGCCCTCATCCACGCCGCGACCATGGTGACCGCGGGCGTGTTCCTCGTCGCCCGCATGTCGCCGGTGTTCGAGCACGCGCACACCGCGATGATGTTCGTCCTCTTCATCGGCGCCACCACCGCGTTCTTCGCGGCGACGGTCGGCCTCGTGCAGAACGACATCAAGCGGGTCATCGCGTATTCGACCTGCTCGCAGCTCGGCTACATGTTCGTGGCGCTCGGCCTCGGCGCCTACCAGGTGGCGATCTTCCACCTCTTCACCCACGCCTTCTTCAAGGCGCTCCTCTTCCTCGGCGCCGGCTCGGTGATCCACGCGGTGGGCGGCGAGCAGGACATGCGCCACATGGGCGGGCTGCGGAAGAAGATCCCGCTGACCTACGCGATGATGCTGATCGGCACGCTCGCGCTGACCGGCTTTCCGCTGACGGCCGGCTACTTCTCGAAGGACGCCATCGTCGAGGTCGCCGCCTCGGGCGGGACGCAGCTCGCCGGCTACGCGCTCGTCCTTACGATCACGGCCGCGATCTTCACCTCGTTCTACTCGTGGCGCCTCGTGTTCATGACGTTCCACGGCAAGTTCCGCGGGCCGCAGCACACGCTCGACCACGCCCATGAATCGCCGCCCGTGATGACCATCCCGCTCGGCATCCTCGCTGCAGGCGCGCTCTTCGCCGGCGCGATCTGGGCCGGGCCGATGATCGACAACACCATGTTCGGCGCCGGCGCGGAGCCGGCCGAAGTGATGGTGACGGACGCCGGTGCCGTCACGGGCGCGGCGGTGGCGCCGGCCGAGGCCAGCCACGCGGCACCCGTGGCGCTCGCCGCCGATGCTGCCGCGAGCCATGGCGACGTTGCGGCCGGGGAGGGCGATCACGGCGCCGCCGGAGGTGTCGCGCCGCGGGTCGCGGCCTTCTGGGAGGACGCGATCTACGTCGCGCCGGACAACCACATCCTCCACGACATGCACAGCGTGCCCTGGTACCTGAAGTGGGCGCCGACCTTCGCGATGATCGTCGGCCTCCTCTTCGCCTACTGGTTCTACATCCGGAACCCGGCGATCCCGCGGGCCCTCGCCCGCGATCAGGAGGTCCTCTACCGGTTCCTCCTCAACAAGTGGTACTTCGACGAGATCTACGACTTCCTGTTCGTGCGACCGATCAACCGGCTGGCGCGATTCCTGTGGAAGCGCGGCGACGGCTGGCTGATCGACGGCTTCGGCCCCGACGGCATCTCGGCGCGCGTCGCCGGCGTCACGCGGAGCGTCGTGCGGCTCCAGTCGGGCTACATCTATCACTATGCCTTCGCCATGCTGATCGGCGCCGCGGTGCTGATCACGTGGATGATGTTCGGCGGTTAGGGGAGCGGCGATGACCGACTGGCCGATCCTCTCGACCGTCACGTTCCTGCCCGCCATCGGCGCGCTGCTGGTGCTGACGATCCGCGGCAATGACGCGGCGGCGCGGAAGAACGTCTTCCACATCTCGCTGTGGACCACCGTCGTCACGATGATCCTGTCGTTCATCGTCTGGGGGATGTTCGACGAGACCAATCCGGGCTTCCAGATGGTCGAGGAGACCGCCTGGCTCGGCGGCGCGATCAACTACCGGATGGGCGTCGACGGCATCTCGGTGCTGTTCGTCGTGCTCACGGCGGCGCTCATGCCGCTCTGCATCATCGCCTCGAAGTTCTCGATCGAGAAGCGCTTCAAGGAGTACATGATCGCCTTCCTCGTGCTCGAGACGCTGATGATCGGCGTCTTCTGCGCGCTCGATCTCGTCCTCTTCTACGTCTTCTTCGAGGGCGGCCTCGTCCCGATGTTCCTCATCATCGGCGTGTGGGGCGGCGGGCGGCGCGTCTACGCCTCCTTCAAGTTCTTCCTCTATACGCTGCTCGGCTCGGTGCTGATGCTCATCGCGATCCTCGCGATGTACTGGTACGCCGGCACGACCGACATCGAGTACATCCTGTCGGACGTATCGTTCCCGGCGGGCATGCAGACATGGCTATGGCTCGCCTTCTTCGCCTCGTTCGCGGTGAAGATGCCGATGTGGCCAGTCCACACCTGGCTGCCGGACGCGCACGTCGAGGCGCCGACGGCGGGCTCGGTGATCCTTGCCGGCGTCCTCCTGAAAATGGGCGGCTACGGGTTCCTGCGGTTCTCGCTGCCGATGTTCCCGCTCGCGTCGGCCGATTTCATGCCGTTCGTGTTCGTCCTGTCGGTGATCGCGATCATCTACACCTCGCTGGTCGCGCTCGCGCAGGAGGACATCAAGAAGCTGATCGCCTATTCGTCGGTCGCCCATATGGGCTTCGTGACGCTCGGCATCTTCACGATGACGACGCAGGGCGTTCAGGGCGGCATCTTCCAGATGCTGTCGCACGGCATCGTCTCCGGTGCGCTGTTCCTGTGCGTCGGCGTCGTCTACGACCGGATGCACACGCGCGAGATCTCGGCCTATGGCGGGCTCGTGAACCGAATGCCGCTCTACGCCTTCGCGTTCCTCGTGTTCACGATGGCGAATGTCGGCCTGCCCGGCACCAGCGGCTTCGTGGGTGAGTTCCTGCCGCTCGTCGGTGCCTTCCAGGTCAATACCTGGGTGGCGCTGTTCGCGACGACGGGCATCATTCTCTCCGCGGCGTATGCGCTGTGGCTCTATCGCCGCGTCATCTTCGGACCGCTGGTGAAGGATGCGCTCAGGGGCATCCTCGACCTCAGCCGCCGCGAGCAGCTGATCCTCGCCCCGCTCGTGATCCTCACCATCTTCTTCGGCGTCTATCCGCAGCCGATCCTCGACGTGACGGCAGCGTCGGTCGACCACCTCCTCATCGACGTGCAGGCGGCGATCGACGCGGACGCCGCCCTCACCACAGCCCAGACGCCGTGAGCGCCCGAGCATGAACCCGATCGCAGCCCCGACCGGCGACGAACTCCTCACCATCCTGCCGGAGCTCCTCCTGGCGGGCGGGGCGCTCGTGCTTCTTCTCATCGGCGTCTTCGCGAAGAACTCCGCGCGCGCCGTGATGATGCTTTCGATGCTGCTCGTCGCGGCGGCGATCGTCGTCCTGTTCCTCGTTCCCGTGGATTCGGGACCGGCGTTCTACGGCGCGGTGGTCCTCGATCCGTTCGCGCGCTTCATGAAGATTGCGACGCTCGTCGCCTCGCTGTTCGCGCTGATCCTCTCCAGCGGCTCGCGCCGGAAAGAGGTGAGCGAGCGCTTCGAGTACCCGATCCTCATCATGCTCGCGACGCTCGGCATGATGGTGATGATCTCCTCGCACGACATCATCGCGCTCTATGTCGGTCTCGAGCTGCAGTCGCTCGCGCTCTACGTGCTGGCGGCGATCAACCGGGATTCGGTGCGCTCGACCGAGGCCGGCATCAAGTATTTCGTTCTCGGTGCGCTCGCCTCGGGCATGCTGCTCTACGGCGGCTCGCTCGTGTACGGCTTCACCGGCCAGACCTCGTATGAGGGGATCGCCGCGGCGATGATCGGTCACGACCTCGAGGTCGGGCTGATCTTCGGCATCGTGTTCATCCTCGTCGGCCTTGCCTTCAAGGTGTCGGCGGTGCCGTTCCACATGTGGACGCCCGACGTCTATCAGGGCTCGCCGACACCGGTGACCGCGTTCTTCGCGGCCGCGCCGAAGCTTGCGGCGATGGCGCTTCTCGTCCGCGTCGTCTCCGAACCGTTCGGCGCCGCGGTCGACCAGTGGCAGCAGGTGCTGGTGTTCCTCGCCATCGCCTCGATGGTGCTCGGCGCGTTCGCCGCGATCGGGCAGAACAACATCAAGCGCCTCATGGCGTATTCCGCCATCGGCCATGTCGGCTACGCGCTGGTGGGCCTTTCCGCGGGCACCGAGGAGGGCGTCCGCTCGGTCATCGTCTACCTCGTGGTCTACCTCGCCATGACCCTCGGCAGTTTCGCCTGCATCCTGTCGATGCGGCGCGCGGACGGTCCGGTCGAGAACATCTCGGACCTCGCCGGCCTGTCGCGGACGAACCCGATGATGGCGTTCTTCTTCGCCGCGCTCATGTTCTCGCTCGCCGGCATCCCGCCGCTCGCCGGCTTCTTTGCCAAGTTCTACGTGTTCTCGGCGGCCGTCCAGGCGGAGCTCTATGCGCTTGCCGTGATCGGCGTCGTCGCGAGCGTGGTGGGCGCCTACTACTACCTCCGCATCGTCAAGATCATGTACTTCGACGAGCCGGCGGCGGCGTTCGAGCCGATGGGCGGGCAGCTTCGCGGCGTCCTCGTCCTGTCGGGTGCGTTCACGCTGGCGTTCATTCTGTTCGCCGGGCCGCTGAACGAGCTTGCATCCACCGCCGCGGGGACGTTCTTCTAGCCACATGGCTTTCGTCCTCGGCCCGAACGCCCTTGCGGCGGGGTATCGGCTTTTCTCCTACGACACCGTCGGTTCGACCAGCGACGAAGCGCTGGCCGCCGCGCGCGGTGGCGATTCCGGCGGCGTCTGGTTCGCGGCGCTGCAGCAGACGGCAGGGAGGGGGCGGCGCGGCCGGCCGTGGGCGACGCCCTCCGGGAACCTTGCGGCGAGCGTGTTCGTGGTGACGAACGCGGTGCCGTCGCGGGCGGCGACGCTGGGCTTCGTTGCCGGTCTCGCCCTCCACGAGGCGTTGTCCAGGACGGCGCCGGACCTTGCCGTCCACATGGCCGTCGACGGCGCCTCCGGTCCACGGATGCGCTTTGCCCTCAAATGGCCGAACGACCTCATCGCCGATGACGGCGCGAAGGTCGCGGGCATCCTCCTCCAGTCCGTCGCGCTCGAAGGCGGGCGGACGGGAATCGTCGCCGGCATCGGCGTGAACGTCGTTGCGGCGCCGGAAGGCTTGCCGATTCCTGCCGCGGCGCTGAACCAGCTCGGGGCGAAGGTCGCCGCCGAGACGGTGTTCGCCGAACTCGCCGAGGCCTGGGTCGGGCTCGAACGGGCGTGGAACCACGGCCATGGGCTCGACGCGATCCGGGCGCTGTGGCTCGAACGGGCGAGCGGCGTCGGCGGACCGGTGGCGGTGAAGACCGATGCCGGCGTGACGCGGGGCGTCTTCGAGACGATCGACGACGAGGGTTGCCTCGTCATCCGCGCCCGCGACGGCAGCGCGCAGAAGGTCACCGCCGGCGAGGTCCATTTCGGGGCCGCCGCAACCTTCCGCGCGGCGGGCTGAGCATGGCCCGGTCACCCGAGCTCGTCTTCGCGGCGCTCGGCGGCGTCGGCGAGATCGGCATGAATCTCGCGATCTACGGGTTCGGTCCGCCGGAGGACCGGCAGTGGATCGCCGTCGACTGCGGCATCTCCTTCCCGGGGCCCGATCTGCCCGGCGTCGACGTCGTCTTTCCCGACGTCACCTTCCTCGAGAAGAACCGGTCGCGCCTTCTCGGCATCGTCATCACCCACGCGCACGAGGACCACTACGGCGCGCTCCTGACGCTGTGGCCGAAGCTGAAGGCGCCGGTCTACGCGACGCCGTTCACCGCCGGCCTCCTCGAAGCCAAGCGCGGCGGCGATTCGGTCGGCGTCGAGGTGCCGGTGAAGGTCGTCCGCGGCGGCAGCCGGATCACGCTCGGCCCGTTCGAGATCGAGTTCATCCCCGTCGCTCACTCCATCCCGGAATCGATGGCGCTCGCGATCCGGACCGCGCTCGGCACCGTCGTGCACACCGGCGACTGGAAGATCGATCCGGCGCCGCAGGTCGGGCCGCTGACCGACACCGCACGGCTGAGAGCCATCGGCGACGAGGGCGTTCTCGCCCTCGTGTGCGATTCCACCAATGCGACGCGGCCGGGCCACAGCCCGTCCGAAGGCGAGGTGGCGGAGGAGCTGAAGAAGCTGATCGGCGAGGCGGACGGCCGCGTCGCCTTCACTCTCTTCGCGTCGAACGTCGCGCGGCTGCGGTCGATCGCTCTTGCCGCGCAGGAAGCCGGCCGCGAGGTGGTGGCGGTCGGCCGGGCGATCCGCCGCGTCGTCGAGGTGGCGACCGAGATCGGCTATCTCCGCGACGCCCCGCCGTTCCGCGAGGCCGACCAGCTGGAGATGCTGCCGGCATCGAACGTCGTCCTGATCCTCTCGGGCAGCCAGGGCGAGGCGCGGGCGGCGCTGGCGCGCGTTGCGAACCAGGAGGACCGGCTGATCCGGCTCGGGCCGAAGGACACGCTGGTGTTCTCGTCGCGCACCATTCCCGGCAACGAGCGGCCGGTGAACGACATCATCAACAAGCTCGTCGCGCAGGGCGTCGCGGTCATCACCGACCGCGACCGACTCGTCCACGTTTCCGGGCACCCGCGGCAGCAGGAACTCCTCGAGATGTACGACTGGCTGCGGCCGGCGATCCTCGTGCCGGTGCACGGCGAGGCGATGCACCTTGCCGCGCAGCGCGATCTCGCGCGCGCGGCGGGCATCCGGATGATCCTCGAAGCGCCGGACGGATCGGTCGCGCGCCTCGCGCCAACGCCCGTCGTGTTCCCGGACGCCATCCCCGTCGGGCGGCTCTACCGCGACGGCACGATCGTCGGCGACCGCGAGGAACTCGGAATCAACGAGCGGCGGCGGATGTCGTTCGCCGGCCACGTCGCCGTTTCGATCATCCTCGATCACCGCGGCGAACTCGAACAGACGCCGCTCGTGGCGCTCGCCGGCGTGCCGCAGCGCGACGCTGCGGGGAAGCCGATGGCGACAATCGTCGGCAATGCCGTGCGCGGTGCCGTCGTCAGCATTCCGCGGCCGCGGCGGCGCGACGAGGCCTTTCTGATCGATGCCGTCCGGCGCTCGGTCCGATCCGCCGTCGAGGAGGCATGGGGCAAGAAGCCCGTTTGCACCGTGTTCCTGTCGGTGATTGAGTAGCGTTTCTCCACCTTCCCGGACGCATGCCATGCAGACGCTGACCTTTGCCGCGATCTACTTCGTCGTCTGGTGGCTGTGCCTGTTCATCGTCCTGCCGTTCGGCGTGAAGACGCAGCACGAGGACGACGATGGTTCCGTCCTCGGCACCACCGAAAGCGCGCCCGTCCGCCCGATGCTGGTGCGGAAGGCGCTGATCACGACGGTCGTCGCCGGCGTCGTCGTCGGGCTGCTCTACTGGGCCAACGGGCAGTTCGGGCTGAACATCGAGGCGGTCAGCCATTGGTTTGAGTAGGTGGGTGTGGTGGTGGTGAGTGGTGGATAGCGAATAGCGAATAGCGAATAGCGAATAGCGGGATTGGGGTACTCGCCAAAAAATCTATCCGGCCCTCAACAGTCTCACCGCCGCGTCCCGCCCAAACAGGTACAACAGCACCCGCAACGCTTCCGCCCGCGGGCCGGCGAGGTCGGGGTCCGCGTTGACGGCCTCCGAGGCATCCTCCCGCGCCAGCTCCATCAGCTCCTGGTGCTTTTCGAGGTCGGCGAGGCGGAAGGTGGGGACGCCGGCCTGGCGGGTGCCGAGGATTTCGCCGCCGCCGCGGAGGCGGAGGTCTTCTTCGGCGATGCGGAATCCGTCGTCGGTCTCGCGGAGGATTTCGAGGCGGGCGCGGGCGGTTTCGCCGAGCGGCGGGCGGTAGAGGAGGAGGCACGTCGCCGGCTTGCTGCCGCGGCCGACGCGGCCGCGGAGCTGGTGGAGCTGCGCGAGGCCGAAACGCTCGGCATACTCGATCACCATGATCGACGCGTCCGGCACGTCGACGCCGACTTCGATGACGGTGGTGGCGACGAGGAGTGGCACGCCGCCGTCCTTGAACCGCGCCATCTCGCCGTCCTTCTCGGGGCCGCTCATCCGGCCGTGGACGAGCGCCACCTCGATGCCGAGGGTTTTCGCGAGCATGTCCGCCCGTGCCGCCGCGGCGGTGAGGTCGGATTCGTCCGACTCCTCGACTAGCGGGCAGACCCAGAAAACCTTGTCGCCTTCGGCGATCGCCGCGCCGATCCGGCCGACCACCTCGTCGAGGCGTTCGTCGGAGACGACGCGCGTCGCGACCGGCTTACGGCCGGCCGGTTTCTCGCGGAGCTGCGAGACGTCCATGTCGCCGAAGGTCGTCAGCACCAGCGACCGCGGGATGGGCGTCGCCGTCATCACGAGGACGTCCGTGGCGTCGCCCTTCGCAGCCAGCGCGAGGCGCTGCTGGACGCCGAAACGGTGCTGCTCGTCGACGACGGCAAGGCCGAGGTCGCGGAACGTCACGCCCTCCTGGAACAGCGCGTGCGTGCCGATGAGGATGTCGATGCCGGCGGTCTCGCCGAAGAGACCGTCGCCCTTCGGCGCCGCCAGCCGCTCGAGCACCTGATCGCGCTCCCGCCGGGTCTCGCGGCCGGTGAGGATGGCGACGCCGAGGCCCGCCTTAGCCGCCAGCGGCCCGATGGTCGCCAGATGCTGGCGGGCGAGGATTTCCGTCGGCGCCATGAGGGCGGCCTGGCTTCCGGCCTCGACGACGGCGGCCATCGCGAGCAGCGCCACGATGGTCTTGCCGGAGCCTACGTCGCCCTGAAGGAGGCGCAGCATGCGCTGCGGCTTCGCGAGGTCCGCGACGATCTCCGCGATCGCGGTCTCCTGGCTGCCGGTCAGCGGGTAGGGGAAGGCCGCCCGCACTTCTGCGGCGATGCTGCCATCGCCGACACGGGGCCGGCCCGCACTCCGCTTCATGTGGGCGCGGGTGAGGGCGAGGGTCAGCTGGTCGGCGAAGAGCTCGTCATAGGCGAGGCGGGCGCGGGCGGGCGCCATCGGCTCGAGGTCGGCGGTGGATGCCGGCCGGTGCGCGGCGCGGAGCGCGGTTCGGAAATCGCTCCAGCCGGCGCCGGAGAGTCGGCGCGCGCCGATCCACTCCGGCAGGTCCGGCACGGCATCGAGCGCCGAGGCGACGGATTTCACCAGCGTCTTCTTCGCGAGCCCCTGCGTCATCGGGTAGACGGACTCGAACGCCGGCAGATCGGCGAGTTCGGCCTCCGGAACGATGAAATCGGGATGCACCATCTGCGGCCGGCCGTTGAACCACTCCACCTGGCCGCTGACGTAGACGGTTGTGTTCGTCACCAGCTTCTTGGCGAGCCACGGCCCGTTGCCGCCGAAGAACACCAGCGCCATCTCGCCGGTCTCGTCGTGAACGAACACCCGGTATGGCGCGCGCGAGTTCCGCGGCGTCGCCGCATGGCGGTCGACGCGCACCTTCATGGTGACGATGGCGCCCTCGGGCGCGTAGGCGATCTCCGTGGCCCGGCTCCGGTCGATCA
>JADLGL010000067.1 GCA_020849325.1 Bauldia sp.
GCCGCCCTCACGCTCGCGCGCGACCGGATCGAGAGCCACCACCGCCGCCAGCTGCCGAAGGACGACCGCTATGTCGATCCGATCGGCGTCGAGCTCGGCTCGCGCTGGACGGCGCTCGAATCCGCCGGCCTCTACGTTCCCGGCGGCACGGCGGCGTACCCGTCCTCGGTGCTGATGAATGCGGTGCCGGCGAAGGTCGCGGGCGTACCCCGCGTCGTCATGGTCGTGCCGACGCCGGACGGCAAGGTGAACCCGCTGGTGCTCGTCGCCGCGCGCCTCGCCGGCGTCGACGAGGTTTTCCGCATCGGCGGCGCGCAGGCGATCGCGGCCCTCGCCTACGGGACGGCCACCATTCCGGCCGTCGCCAAGATCGTCGGGCCGGGGAACGCCTATGTCGCCGAGGCGAAGCGGCGGGTGTTCGGGACGGTCGGCATCGACATGATCGCCGGCCCGTCGGAGGTGCTGATCATCGCCGACGCCGAGAACGACCCGGACTGGATCGCGGCCGATCTCCTCGCCCAGGCCGAGCACGACGTCTCGGCGCAGTCGATCCTGATCACCGATTCGCCGATCCTTGCCGATTCCGTCGAGATGGCGGTGCAGCGCCAGCTCCCGACGCTGCCGCGCGAAGCGATCGCGGGGAAGAGCTGGGAGGATCTCGGCGCGATCATCCTCGTGCCGAAGATCGCCGACGCCATCCCGCTCGCCGACCGCATCGCGGCGGAACATCTCCAGCTCCTCGTCGCCGAGCCGCATCCGCTGGCGGCCAAGGTGCGGAACGCGGGCGCGATCTTCCTCGGCCGCTACACGCCGGAAGCAATCGGCGATTATGTCGGCGGCTCGAATCACGTCCTGCCGACGGCGCGCTCGGCGCGGTTCTCGTCCGGCCTCTCGGTGCTCGACTTCATGAAGCGGACATCGGTGCTCGGCTGCGGGCCGGAGCAGCTCCGCGCCATCGGTCCGGCGGCGGTCGCGCTCGCCAGGGCCGAAGGGCTTGACGCCCACGCGCGTTCGGTTTCGATCAGGCTGAACCTTTAGCGGACGGGGCCGTCCGATGTCGGAATCCGAAAGCGCAGCGGCGGCCGGGCGCCTGATCGCGGTCGAGCTCGACGAGGCCTCGATCCGCCCGAGCTCGCGCGACGTCGAGCACGAACGCGCCGCGGCGATCCACGACCTCCTCGAGGACAACGGTTTTTCGCCCGTCGGGCATCCGCCGGGGCAGTATCGCCTCGGCCTTTCGATCCTCGACGGCCGGCTCGTCTTCGCCATCACCGACGAGGCGGAGAAACAGGTGGTGACGCACGTCCTGTCGCTGTCGCCGCTCCGAAAGGTGATGCGGGACTATTTCCGCGTCTGCGACAGCTACTACGCCGCCGTCCGCTCCTCGACGCCGCAGCAGATCGAAGCGATCGACATGGGCCGCCGAGGGCTCCACGACGAGGGCGCGGCGATCCTCCGCCAGCGGCTCGACGGCAAGATCACCGTCGATTCCGAGACGGCGCGGCGCCTCTTCACGCTGATCTGCGCCTTCCAGCGGAACGCGTGACGGGGGGCGGCCGGGAGCGCTCCTCTTCGGGTGCAAGACCAACAGCGCGAAGCGTGTCGCACCTGCCGGGGATGTGGTAGCCGCAGCGTGTGCGTCACGACGGCTCGCCCACCACCGTCTGCAGCGCGGCAACGGCCAGGAACATCGCTCGCGTGCCGTCAGGAAACTCGTTGAAGCCGTACTTCCGGTAGAACCCGGCAGCCTCGGCATCGATGGCGTGGGCAAGCACCGCTGTGCATCCGACGATGTCGGCTATCTGGACGATACGGCGGAAGGCGTCCTGGAGAAGGCCGCTTCCGATGCCGCGGCGGGCGAAGGCCTGCGACACGGCCAGCCGGCCGATGATGGCCACGGGGATGGGGTCCGGGGCGTCCTTGCGGAGCTTCCGTGGCGACGCTGCACGCGCAACGGCACCGGTGGCGAGGCAGTAATAGGCGGCAAGCTCGCCGCTCTCGGCGACGACGACGTACGTCCGGGCGGTTCTGCCTTCGGCCCGACGCGCGATCGTGCGGATCCAGTCGTCGAGCGCGGTATGGCCCGACGCGAAGCGGGAGCCATCATATTCGGCAGAACCGATCGGAATGGGCCGTCCGACGAATGGCTCCGCCCCCGTCACGCCTCCCACGGCGCCTTGCGCGCCATCAGCTTGCGAAGAGCGGCGTTAGGCGGCGGCGGATCGTCGAGCGCGGCAGTGAACGCCGTCCATTCGGCCTCGTTCAGCTCGAGCAGGCGACGATCAAGGAGCACGTCGATTGCGCTTTGCTTGGCGCTGTCGACGACGAACTCCGTGCGCGTCTTGCCCGTCGCGGCCGCGGCGGCATCAATAAGTTCCTTGTCCCTCTCCGGCAGGCGGAGATTGATGACGGAACCGCGCCGCGAGAAAGGAGCATCACTCAGCTTCGGCTTAGTGGTCGCTGGCATGACGGCACCGGCTTTGGATGATCCAAATGTAGGCGCGTGTATATACGATGTCAATACGACATTGCGGCGGACGGCGTGTGGGCGTGGCCGGGCCCCACAACTGCGCGCGGGAGGTGTCCACGACGCAATCCTCCGGTTCACTTCCCGGCGGCAATGTCGTATAGCGTGCCGCAAATTTTTCCGGACTCCCCGTTCCGGCCAAGGATTTGCATGCCAAAAGAAGAGATCATCGAGTTTCCGGGCGTCGTCACCGAGCTCCTGCCCAACGCGACTTTCCGCGTCAAACTCGAGAATGATCACGAGATCATCGCCCACACCGCCGGGAGAATGCGGAAAAACCGCATCCGCGTGCTGGCCGGCGACAAGGTCCTCGTCGAGATGACGCCCTACGATCTGACCAAGGGTCGGATCACCTACCGCTTCAAGTAGCGCCGCTCCGGTGCCGCGATGAGCACCACGCCGCCCTCGAACCGGACGCTGGTGCTGGCTTCGGCCTCGCCGCGCCGGCTGCAGCTCCTCAACCAGGTCGGGATCGAGCCGGACCACGTCGTCGCGACGGGTGTCGACGAGACGCCGCGCCGGGGCGAGGTGCCGCGGAACCTCGCCGCCCGCCTCGCCCGCGCCAAGGCGGAAGCGGCGAAGAAGGACACCGCGGACGACGAGCGGTTTTCGGGCGCGTTCATCCTCGCGGCCGATACGGTGGTTGCGGTGGGACGGCGGGTGCTGCCGAAGGCGGAATCGCTCGCCGAGGCGGAGAGCTGCCTTGCCCTCCTCTCCGGCCGCGGCCACCGTGTCTATACCGGCGTCGCTCTCGTGACGCCGGCGGGAAAGATCCGCCATCGCCTCGTCGAGACGCGGCTTCGCTTCAAGCGCCTCTCGGAGGACGAGCGCGTGAACTACGTCGCCTCCGGCGAATGGCGCGGCAAGACCGGCGGCTACGCCATCCAGGGGCTCGCCGCGGCATTCGTCCAGCGGCTCATCGGCAGCTACACCAACGTCGTCGGTCTCCCGCTCGCTGAGACGTTTGCGCTCCTCGAAGGCGAGGGCTTTCCCGTCCGCCGCAACTGGATCGCCCGCGGCGGCGCGGTGGCATGAGCACCCGACAGAAGCCGAGGACCGCGCGGCCGTGCCCGATTTGCGGCAAGCCGGCGGTGCGGGAGTGGCAGCCGTTCTGCTCACCGCGCTGCAAGGACGTCGACCTCCACCGCTGGCTCTCGGGGAGCTACGGCATCCCCGCCGTCGAGGCGGACGAGCCGGAGGATGGCGACGGCGGCGGTGCGCCGCCGGCGGGGCGGGTGAACTGAGAGCTCCGGCGCACGAGGGAGCCGGCCAACGCCTGCCGAGGAGCGGCGAAGGACGAGGGGAGCGGAACTGGAGAACGCGAGTTGCGCGGGCCGAGCGCAACGGCGTCGATAGTGGGAGCGCTGTCCCGCCGGATGAATCCTCGGCCTCTCCCCGTCGTCTCCCTGTCACACCACGCTGCTATCTCCTCGTCCCAAGGCGCACTCGTGGCGCCCGTTGGATAGCGGCGAGAGTCCCGTCGCGGCGTCGTCCGGTCGCATCGTCCCTCGGGGCGGTAGCCCAGACGGCGGCCGCGCCGGGATCGCAGCCGGCCGCAGGGGTTCCACCCCTGCTTTCGCCGCCGGGCGGCCCAGCTTCGTCACCTCCGCCCGCAGGTTCAGGGCCATCGCGCGTTGGTCCGGCCACGGCCATTCGTGATTCAGAAGCGATCGTTCGAGGCCACGATCGCCGCGAATCGGGAGGGAGCCCGATCGGGCGCGAATGCGATTGCCCTGATCCTGGAGAGCGGGGGCGGAGAACGACCCAAGTCGAGCGGCACGCCGTCAGGCGGGGGCGCTGGCTGGTGTCAGCAGGCGGCGCAGCGTGCGGGTGAGTTCGGCCGGCGAGATCGGTTTCGACAGTTTCGCCACCTGGAGCTCCGGCTCGGCGAAGGCGAGGCGGGCGTAGCCGGTGACGAGGGCGTAGGGGACGCCGAGGTCGCGGAGGCGCGCGGCGATCGGGGTGATGCGCGCGCCGCGGATGTCGACGTCGAGGAGGGCGGCATCGGGGCGGGCGCCGTCGAGGAGCCGGTCGGCGCTTGCGATCGTCGGCGCGGGTCCCATCACGGCGCAGCCGAAAGCTTTTACGCGCGCCTCCATTTCCATGGCGACGAGCGCATCGTCCTCGACGATCAGGATACGGGCGTTCTGCGGGATCACGCGGGGTCCGGCATCCTCCTCATTCGCTGAGCGCGAGTTCGATGTGGCAGGAGAGGCCGGCGGGGGCGAAGTCGAGATCGGCGCTGCCGCCGAGCTGGAGCGCTGCCGCGCGCCGGATCAGCGTGGTGCCGAAGCCGGCATCGCCGCCTTCCGTCACCGGCGGGCCGCCGCTCTCGCGCCAGTCGAGGATCAGCCGGTCCGCCGCCCTCTGCCAGGTCACCGAGACCCTCCCCGCCGGCGTCGACATGGCGCCGTGCTCGAGGGCGTTCGAGGCGAGCTCGTTGATGATGAGCGCGAACGTCGTTGCCTGGAGCGAGGAGAGGCGGACCGACGGCCCGTCGATCACGATCTCGCTGTCTTCGGCATTGTGGGCGTTGACCACCGAGGAGATGAGGCCGGACAGCTCGGCCCCCTGCCACTGCGTCTCGATCAGCGCGCCCTGAGCGAGGGCGAGCGCCTTGATGCGGCCGATGAGGGCCGTGCGGAAGGCATCCACCGTCGGCGCGCTCGTCTGGTAGGCGAGCGACTGCACGACGGCGAGGATGTTCTTGGCCCGATGCGCCACCTCCGCCAGCAGTGCGTCGGTGCGCGTGCTTGCGGCCTGCTTCTCCGTGACGTCGTCGACAACGAGGATGAGCAGCTTCAGCCGTTCGACGCGGCGGGCCTGGATGGCGAAGCTGCGGCGGCCGATCGGGTCGAAATCGCGCGACAGGGAGATCGTGTCGGTGGACGGGCCGCCATTCGACAGGATCGCGAGGCGCGTGGCGAGCGTGGCATCGTTCCAGCCGAGGCCGCCGCCGAGATCCCTGAGCGCGCAGCCCTCGACGTTTGCCGGCACCATCCCGAATGCGGCGTAGAACGGCCGGTTGGCCCAGCTGACATTGCGGCCGAAATCGAGCGCCAGCATCGGCTCGCGGATGCCGGCGATGAGTTCTTCGGCGAGCGCGGCGCTCGGGGCGGGGTATGCGACGGTCTCGGCCACGGCGGATGTCCTGAACGGAGCCGGCGAGCCTAGCGGCTCACCAGCCAGCTTGCGACCTGGCGCTCGGCCTCGCCGCGCGGCATGCCGTAGCGTTCATGGATGAGGCTGGCGAGCCCCGCCATGTCGCCGCGCACCTCTTCGAGGTCGTCGTCGGTTAGTTCGCTCCAGCTCGCCTGGATGCTGGGGACCATCGTGTTCCAGCGGTTCTGCACGGCATTCCAGCGCATTCTAGCCTCCTGACCTGCACGGGGAAACGTCGGCAATGCCCTCCGGTTCCGGGCCGAACCCGTTCCGAAGCGTCGCACCGTCCCGTGCAAACCGGAAGCGGGCGGCCCTTCCGGGACCGCCCGCGGCAAGCTCTTCTCGCGTGCCTGGACTATCGGACGCGGATCGACGACACCGCGTTGTCGCGACCAGGCGGCAGGAACGCCTGGCTCGCCGTGTACTGCTCGCAGAACCCGCCGAAATCCGGATCGCCGCAGACCTGGACGATGACGCCGGCATCGACGCGGATCGACGAGATGAGGTCGTTCCAGTTGTTGCCGACATAGGTCAGCGACTGGTTCCGCTCGAGACAGAAGTACTGCCCGGTGAAGTTGAATTCCGAGTAGAAGCAGGCCTGGCCGACGGTCGGCGGCGGCGTCGGGATGCCCGGACCGCCCGGCACGGCCACGGTCGTCCGGTAGGACGAGGCGCGGTCGGTGATGATGTTGGGCAGTTGCGCGGCGTCGCTGTTGAAGCTGCGGCAGACGCCGGTGAAGTTGGCGTTCTGGCAGATTTCGATGAACGCGCCCGAGCCGACGCGGACAGACGAGACATTGTCGTTGAAGGGCGCCGCAAGGTTGGCGTCCGACTGGCCCATCCGGGCGCACAGCGCCTGACCGCCGAAGTTCGGGTCGGTATAGAGGCACACCTCGCCGGCCCCCGGAGCGCGCGGCGGCGCAGGGGTGGGGGTGACGGTGATCGGCAGGCCGAGCTGGCCGGCGATGAAGTTGAACAGCTGCAGGCCGAGCTGCGCGCCGACATTGGTGACCGGCTGGGTGGCGTATTGCGGGTTGGTCGAGCGGAGATACTGGCCCGACATCCAGCCGCGGCTGCCCTGATAGGTGCCTTCGCACCACGTATAGCTGGCGGTGCACTGGATCAGCGAGACGATGCCGCCGGCGGGAATCGCACGCACAGTGCCGTACTGCGTGCCGGGGCCGGTGCGCATGTTGAGCTGGACGGTCGTCTGCGCCTGCACGCCGCCGCCCGGACTGGTGACGACGGGCGGCTGCGGCTGCACCGGCGGCTGGACGACGGGCGGCGCAACGCCGCCGCCGAAGGCGAGATAGTTGCGCGAGATGAAGCCGGCGCGGGTGCCGAACACGACGGCGCACCAGCCGGAGGTGAAGCAGTTGTCGACGCTGACCGGCGAGCCGCGCGGCACGACCGTGATGACCGTGTAGGTCGTGCCGGGCCCGTTCCGCATGTTGACGTCGCCGGTGGTGACCGCGGCGCCGGTCTGCGCCAGCGACGGCACCACCATCGCGAAGAGGGCGACGGCGACCACAGTGATCGCGATCCAGCCCTTCAGGAATGGAGAGTACATCTTCCGGGTTTGCATGGTGTGCTCCGTTCTCTTGCCCCTTCGATGGCGGTCAAACGCAAGAGCAGCGGGCTTGTTCCGCAGCGAATTGTACAAGGGCGGACAATCGCGGCCGGAAACCGAGGCGACATCGTGTCTTCGGCTGCCATCCACCGGTCTCAGCGCCGCGGATGACTGCGGAATATTCACCCGTGGGGGTAGTCGGCGGGAACCGGAGACCGGTTCGGCCGTTGACCGCTACGCGTTTCCGGGGCGGAAAGGCTCATGGGCCCGGGAGACGGATCGAAGGAGATCACCAATGACCATCGACACGCGTTTCACTGACCCCGACCGCGATCAGTACACCCGTCCGATGCACGTCGAGACGGCGCGCGAGGCGCGGCAGGGTCCGCTCGGCCGGCCGATCCTCTACGTGCTCCTCGGCGGGCTCGCGCTCGCCGCGGTCTACCTCGTCGGCACGATGATCTGGAGCGGCACCGAGGACCTGCCGCCCGCGGGTCAGGTGCAGGATCAGCCGGCCATCGTGACGCCGCCGGCCGTCGACATGATCCCGGCGGATCCCGCGGCGACCCCGGCGCCGGCTCCGGCGGCGATCGTTCCCGCCGGCTGACCCGCCCGGATCGACATCGGCGCAGGCGTTGCCCGTGCGGCGGCGCCTGCGCCGTCGCGTGCGGGAACCACTTCCCGGCATCGGCGTTGAGCCGCTGCAACCACGTGCTCGACACGGCCTGCGGATTGGGGGACAAATTCGTCCAACGCTTTGCGGGCTTCGGTCGTCGCGGCAGAAGCATCAGAGGAGGCGGGTCCATGGCTCTGGCCGAACAGATCGTCGTTCGAATTCCCCATCTGCGCCGCTTCGGCCGCGCGCTCACCGGCAGCCAGGCGAGCGGCGATGCGTATGTCGCGGCGGTGCTCGAGGCGATCGCCGCCGACACCACCGCCCTCCCGCAGAAGAGCGACGTCACCGTCTCGCTCTATTCCCTGTTCTGCCGCCTGTGGCAGACCCTCGACGTCAACGGCCGTTCGGATGCCTCGGCCCCGGCATGGGAGGTGAACGCCGACCGCCGCCTCGCCTCGCTCGTTCCGCGCGAGCGGCTCGTCTTCCTCCTCCGCGTGCTCGAAGGCTTCACGACTGCCCAGACGGCGGAAATCCTCGACACCACCGAGGCCGACGTCGAACGCGAGCTCGACCTCGCCAATGCCGACATCGCCGCGCAGCTGAAGAGCCGCGTCCTCATCATCGAGGACGAGCCGCTCATCGCGCTCGACATCGAACGCCTCGTGAAGAGCCTCGGCCACGAGGTGATGCACATCGCCCGCACCCACCGCGAAGCGATCGCCGCCATCCAGAAGGGCCGCCCGGAACTGGTGCTCGCCGACGTCCAGCTCGCCGACGGGTCCTCCGGCATCAACGCGGTGAAGGAAATCCTCGAGGAGTCCTCGCCGCCGGTGGTCTTCATCACCGCCTTCCCGGAGCGCCTCCTCACCGGCGAACGTCCGGAGCCGACTTTCCTGATCTCGAAGCCCTACGACCCCGACGCGGTCAAGGCGATGATCTCGCAGGTCCTGTTCTTCCGCCCCGGCGAGGGCGAGAAGAAGGTGGCGTAGCAGGGGCCTCGCGGCGGATGCTGCCCTCGACCGGCAGCAAACGACAGGGTTATCGGGACATCGAGGGCGGAGCGTCCGCCTGGACATCGAACGCCTCGCGAGACGAACCGCGACTGGCCACGCCATGATTCGACGATCGCCATGCGGTCGACTTCGGATACGCCCCGCCGCCTTCGCTCCGAAAAGAAACGACGGGGTTTCGACGACGGTCTGCACGGGCCCCGGATACGCGGGATACCCGTATATGGCGCGAGTGAGGTCTGCCGGAGAAGCGCGGGGCCCTACCGCCGCTCGTCCCGCAGCGCCTTCGCGACGCGGCTCAGAAGCTCGTTGGTCGAAAACGGCTTCGAGATCAGCTGGACACCGTCGTCGAGGCGGCCGTGGTGAACGATGGCGTTCTGGGTGTAGCCGGTCGCGAACAGGACTTTCACGCCCGGCCGCGCGGCGGTGACGCGGTCGGCGACCTCGCGGCCGTTCATGCCGCCGGCAAGTACGACGTCCGTGAAGAGAAGGTCCGGCGTTGCGCCTTCCGCGATGCGGGCGACGGCCTCGGCGCCCGTGCGCGCCTCGATCACCCGATAGCCGGCAGCCGTCAGCGTCTCGACCTCGAAGGCGAGCACGCCGGCGTCGTCCTCGACCACGAGGATGGTCTCGCCGCCGCCGGGGGCGGCTTTCGGCTCGGCCGCGGCCGCCTTTGCCGAGGCGTCCGCGTCGGCGGTGCTCCGCGGCAGGTAGAGTTTCACCGTCGTCCCCTGGCCGGCCTCGGTGTAGATTTTCGCGTGGCCGCCTGACTGCCTTACGAAGCCGTAGACCATCGAGAGGCCGAGGCCGGTGCCTTCGCCGGCCGGCTTGGTGGTGAAGAAGGGCTCGAACGCCCGCTCCGCCACCTCGCGCGGCATGCCCTTGCCGCTGTCGCTGACCGCGACCAGCACGTACTGGCCGGCGCGGATGTCGGTGAGGTTTTCGCGGGCGATGTAGCCTTCGTCGATGTGCGAGTTCGCGGTCTCGATCGTCAGCCGGCCGCCATCGGGCATCGCATCGCGCGAATTGATCGCGAGATTGAGGATGGCGTTCTCGAGCTGGTTCGGATCGGCGTAGGTTCGCCACACGCCCGAGCCGAGAACGACCTCGACGTCGATGTGTTCGCCGAGCGTGCGGTGCAGAAGATCCGACATGCCGGAGACGAGCCTGTTCGGATCGACCTCCACCGGCTGCAGCGCCTGCCGGCGCGAGAAGGCGAGGAGCCGCTGGGTCAGGCTGGCGGCCCGCTTCACGCCCTCGCGGGCATGATCGATGTAGCGCGTATAGTCGGGGTTGCCGGGACCGAGCCGCCGCGCGAGGAGCTCCACATTGCCTCCGATCGCGGTGAGGAGGTTGTTGAAGTCGTGGGCGATGCCGCCGGAGAGCTGGCCCACCGCCTCCATCTTCGCCGCCTGGCGGAGGCGATCCTCGGCGCTGTGGCGAAGGGTGGTCTCGGAGCGGAGGTCTGCGAGGGCGATGCTCTCGCGCCGGGCCTGGCGGAGGGCGACGAGCGCCAGCCCGAAGAGCGCGAGCGTTACCGGAACGCCGATCGCAAGGCCCCACCACACCGTCGTCATCCAGCCCGCGACGACCGCATCGAGCGGCAGGCCGACGGCGACATAGGCGTCGTGAATCCCGACGCGCCGGAAGGCGATCATCGTCTCGGACCCGCCCTCGGGGTCGGCCACCGTGAAGACGCCTAGGGACTGGCCGGCGATGGCGTCGGCGAACTCCTGGACCGGAGGAACCTGATCGAGCACGTCGGCGAAAGGGTGGATCGCAAGGATCGAGCCGTCGGAGCGGACGAGGCCGGCAATCATCTCGCTGTCGCCGGCAAAGCGGGCGTAGACGTCGCTGAAATAGGTAGGCCGGAGCGAGACGGCGAAAAGGCCGCCGAACTCGGCGCCGTTCCGCAGGGGCGTCGCCACGACGAAGAAGGTGTCGGCCGGATTGACCCGGCTGCGCAGGAAGCTGCTGACGAATTCGCGGCGCGACGGATCATCCCGGAGCGCCACGAAATAATCGCGGTCGGAGAAGTCGACCTGCTGGATCGGCACCGTCGTCGCGCCGACGAGCGGGAAGCCGTCCGGGCCGATGACCGAAATCGAGAAGAACTGCTCGCGGCCTTCGACGAGCTGCCGGAACGCCCGGTTGAGCCGGATTTCGTTGTCGCGCACCTCCTGCGGCGACATTTCGCCGATGATCTCGCGCATCGCCACCGAGATGAGTTCGATCGAATCGAACACCTTGTCGGCGTGCTCGCGCATCACGTCGGCCGTCCGCTCGATCTCGACGCGGGCCTCGTCGATGCGGTTCTGGTAGGAATAGGCGGCGGCAGCCGTCATCACGGCCACCGGAACGATGACCGCGGCCGCAAGCAGGAGCCGGAGCGGCCACTGGCTGCGTCCGGAAATACTGCCGGAGCGGGTCTCAACGACAGTCATTGCAACCCCCGTGCGACGCGGTTCATGTACCGGTAATACCGGGCGCCGCGCAACGCCTGCCGGGTCGGCGGGCGGGAGACGCGGCGCGCCCCAGGGAGTGCCGCGATGAGCGCCTACAAAGACCTCGAAACCCGTTTCGGCCGCATCGCCGCGATCGAGGACACGCTGGGCATCCTCGACTGGGATGCGCAGACGATGATGCCGCGCGGCGCGATCGCCGGGCGCTCCGACCAGCTCGCGGCCCTGAAGGTCCTGTCGCACGAGCTCATGGTCGACGGGCGCATGGCCGACCTCATCGGCGAGGCCTCCGGCGACGAAGCGGGCCTCGACGACTGGCAGCGCGCCAACCTGCGCGAGATGCGCCGCCGCCACCGGCGCGCCACGGCGATCCCGGCCGATCTCGTCGAGGCGAGCTCGCGCGCCGCGGCAGCCTCCCAGCACGCCTGGGAGACGGCCCGGCCGGCGAACGATTTCGCGGGCGTGAAGCCGCTGCTCGCCGAGGTGATCGCGACGCGGCGCGCCGTGGCGGAGGCGCTCGGCGACGCGCTGGGCCTCTCGCCCTACGACGCGCTTCTTGATGCCTTCGACCTCGGCTCGACAGCGGCCGAGGTCGATCGCCTCTTCGCGCCGCTCCGGAAGGCGCTGCCGGAGCTGATCGGCGCTGCCGTCGAGGCGCAGGCCGCGAAGCCGGCTCTGCCGATCGCCGGCCATTTCCCGATCGGCCGCCAGGAGGCGCTCGGCCGAAAAGTGCTGAACGGCGTCGGCTTCGATTTCGACCGCGGCCGCCTCGATGTCTCGGCGCATCCGTTCACCGGCGGCGCGTTCGGCGACGTCCGCATCACCACGCGCTACCGCGACAGCGATTTCTTCTCGGCGCTCATGGGTACGATCCACGAGGGCGGTCACGCCGTCTACGAGCAGGGCCGGCCGCAGGACTGGCGCGGCCAGCCGGTCGGCGAATCCCGCGGCATGAGCGTCCACGAGAGCCAGTCGCTCTCCTTCGAGATGCAGGCCGCGCGAAGCATCGAGTTCCAGCGCTACCTCGCCCCGCTGGCGCGCGAGACTTTTGGCGTCTCGGGTCCCGAGTGGACGGCGGAGAACCTCCATCGCATCGCCATCGACGTGAAGCCCGGCTTCATCCGCGTCGAGGCGGACGAGGTGACCTACCCCGCCCACATCATGCTGCGCTACGGCCTCGAGAAGGCGGTTATCGGCGGCGATCTCGCCCTCGACGACCTGCCGGCGGCGTTCAATGACGGCGTGAAGTCCTTCCTCGGCCTCGACGTCCCCGACGACCGCCATGGCGTCCTCCAGGACATCCACTGGTATGCCGGCCTCTGGGGCTATTTCCCGACCTATCTCGTCGGCGCCATGACCGCCGCCCAGCTCGTCGCCGCGGCCCGCACCGCAGACCCCGAGACGTGGCCGGCGCTCGAACGCGGCGACTTCGGCCCGCTCCTTCGCTTCATGCGACCCGCCATCCACGCCCGCGGCTCGCTCCTCGACCGCGCCGAACTCATCGAAGCCGCGTCGGGCGAGCCGCTCTCCGGCGTCCCGCACCACCAGCACCTCCGGGCGCGCTATCTCGGCTGACACCCGATCGCGGCGGGCACGCTACTCCGCCGGGAAGCGGATGCTGAAGGTCGTGCCTTGCGGGGGGTGGCCCACCTCCAGCCTGCCGCCGAGCTGCATGGCGAGCGCGCGGATCACCTTCATGCCGAGGCCCGGCTGGGCGGCCGGATCAAATCCTTCGGGAAGGCCGGGACCGTCGTCGCTGACGTCGAGGCGGATGCGGTCGCCCTCGCGTTCGAGCGCGACCTCGACGTTGACCGCGCCTCCAGGCGGGCCGTGCTTTACCGCGTTGGTCACGAGTTCGCAGGCGATGAGGCCGAGCGGGATGACCTTGTCGGGCGAAAGGACGAGGTCGACCGCGCGGACGCTGACCGAGCCGCCCGCGGCGGGGAGTCCGAGCGTGTCGGACAGGTCTTTCGCGAGATCGTCGAGATAGGGAACGACCTCGACGCGGTCGAGGCGCTGGCCGGCGTAGAGGCGCTCGTGCACCTTCGCGACCGCCGCGACCCGGCCCTGTGCGGCGCTGAGGCTCGCGCGGGCGTCGGCGTCGCTCACGGTCGCGAGCTGCAGCGAGACCATCGAGGAAACGAGCTGGAGCGAGTTCTTGATGCGGTGGTTCATCTCCCGCACCAGCATGTCCTTCTCGCCGATGGCCTGGTTGAGCTTCTCGTTGCGGGTCACGAGCTCGGCGGAATCGCGTTCGATGGCGTCCGCCATGGCGTTGAAGGCGTCGCCGAGATTGCGGAGCTCCGGTGCCGAGGGCCGGTCGGCGATCCGGACCGAGAAATTGCCGCGGCGGAGGCTCCCGGCCGCATCGACGAGGCGCCGCAGCGGATACCGGATCGTGCTCTCGCCGACGAGCCAGGCGGCGATCGCCGCGAGGATGAAGACGCCGACGAGGATGCCGATGCCGCGCATGAGATTGCGGTCCGCGCTCGCGACGAGCTGCGGCACGGGAATGCCGATGGCGACGAAGAGGCCCTGGTCGGCGAGGAGATCGGCCACGGCCCAGATCTGGCTGACCCCGTCGACCGCCTCGCTCCGCACGAGGCCCGCGCCGCCCGATTCGGTGGCGATCTCGCCGCGCACGGGCGCGAACACCGCGTCGTCGACCGTGGCGGTCGCGGGCACGCGGGCGAGGATCGACCGCGTGCCGTTGAAGATGATGCCGACGCCGGCGGCCGGCAGCGTCGACTGGGCCAGCGTGCTGGAGAGGCCATCGAGATCGAGCGACGCCACCGCGACCAGCGTCGTTCCACCGCCCGCCGTCTGCGCCGGCAGCGCGAGCGGCAGGATCGGCCGGTGCGAGAACTGGCCCTGCCGCGGCGGCCCGACCGCGAGGACTCCGGTGGCGAGGGCTTCGATCAGTTCGGTCCGTTCCGAGATGTTGACGCCGACGGCCTCCGGGATGGAACCGCAGACGATCGTCCCGTCGGGCGTCGCAAGGCCGAGGAAGGCGAACGTCTCGTCGGCGTCCGCGATGCTGGTGAGGAGCGGGCTGCAGCCGGGGTCGGCGGTGCCGATCTCGGCGGCGGCGCGCAGCACCGTGCTCATGACGTTCCGGGCGCGGAGGAAATACTGGTCCTGCTGCGCGGCGAGAAGGCGGGCCGACCGCAACAGCTGGTCTTCGGCCGCGTCGAGGACGCTCCGGCGCTGGTCGAGCGCGCTCCAGACATAGAGGAGGAACACCGGCAGCGCGGCGATGGCGATGAGAAGAATCAGTCTGGCGGAGACGCTCAGGCGCTTCACGAGCTTCTTCCGGTTTGCATAGGGGGAGGTGAAGCCGACGGCGACCCGTCAGCTTCCCGATTTGCCGTCGCGTGCGCCGTCGCTCAGCCGGCGGACGAGATCCGCCAGGTCCGACGGGACGGGCTCGGCCAGCATCCCGTCGTACATCGTGCGCAGCTTCTGGCCGATCGCGGTCGCAACGAGCGGATCGGCCTTGCCGGTCCGACGGGCCGGCTTCTCCCCTTTCGGCTTCTCGGCCGCGCTGTCGCTCACCTTGCTCGTCCCTCGCGCCGGCGCCCCGCCTTCGCACGGAGAGGAGACGGCGCTTTCCCGCCGACGTCAAGGCGGAATGGCACGCTGCGGTCGGTCCGCGACCCCGCCGCCGTTGCCGGAATGCAACGCTCGACGGGAGCGCAGGCGACGGGCATCCTGTCGCGGGAACCCGGCGACACTGACGGCGTTTGCGGATATGTCACACGAGCCCGAAACCATGTCGCAGCACAACATCAAGCCCGCGCCGGACCTCCGGACAGTGGCGGCGGCCAACGGGCGGCGCTCGGTCGCCCGCGAAACCGACTGGATCGGCCGGAAGCTGAACCAGGTCTACAACCAGACGCTCGCCGAGCCTCTGCCGGCCGAGTTCCTGGCGCTGATCGAGGCGATCAGCGATCGCGAGCGTTCGTCCGACGATCCGTCCAAGAGCTGAGCCGGACCGCCCCATGGCCAATACCGCCCACGCCGACGACATGAGCACGCAGCTCATTTCCGCGCTGCCGATGCTCCGCGCCTTCGCGCGCTCGCTTTCGGGTGACCGGGTCCGCGCCGACGATCTCGTCCAGGAGACGATCGCGCGGGCCCTTGCCAACAAGGACAAGTTCACGCCCGGCACCAACCTCAACGCCTGGCTGGTGACGATCCTTCGCAACCACTTCTACTCCGAGGGCCGGAAGCGTCGCCGCGAGGTGGAGGACGCCGACGGCCAGTTTGCCGGCACGCTCGCCGATCTGCCGGGCCAGGAGAGCCACCTCGACATGGCCGATTTCAGGAAGGCGCTGGCCCAGCTCGCCGACGAGCAGCGCGAGGCGCTGATCCTCGTCGGCGCATCGGGCTTCTCCTACGAGGACGCGGCGGAAATCTGCGGCGTTCGCGTCGGCACGATCAAGAGCCGCGTCTCCCGCGCCCGCGTCCGCCTCCTCGAACTCCTCGGCACCGCTCCCGTCGGCCCCGCCGCGTCCGAGGTCGCGTCGATCCCGGCGATGCGGGGGTAGAGCGTGATCCGCTGATGTCGGGCCACGCTCGTTTCATGATGGAGCATGAGGTTTTGAAGAACCTCAGACAGGAATCCGGCGGGTAAGCCTGAAAGGAATGAGCCTGTCTCCGGCCTTGGAGCGGCCGCCGGTCGGGACTGCCGCTCGACACGCTCAGCTGGGGGAAGCGTGCCGGCCGCTCCCGGTGGATGATCGCGGTCCGGCAACGCGTGCCGCGTCAGGCACCTGCGCCGGGAACCCGCGATGCCCTCATCGAGTTTGCCAGGGGAACGAGTGGACGTACGGGACCGGACGACGGGCCGGAAACCGTCGGTGGAGGTGCCGGTGGCGCGAGCGGGCGGAGCGGATCTGATGGCGTCGCGGACGGCGGGCGCGCTGCTGTTCCTCGGCGGAGCGGTGTTCCTCGCGGCGATGGCGACCTGCATCGCCCTCGCGCCGTATCTCCTCGAAGACAACAATCTCAGCGAGTTCGGCATCCATCCGCCGACGGCCCTCTTCTTCAACGCGGCGCTCGTCACCGTCGGCGCGATGACCGTGCTGGCGGCGGGGTGTTTCCGCGGGCGGCGGGCGTGGCTGGTGGCGGCGCTCTGCGTGGTCGGCGGCGGCGGGATGGTCGCCGCCGGTGTCGTCACCGTCGAGGTCGGCAAGCTCGCGCACGCCATTTTCGCAGGGATCGACTATGCCGGGCACCTCATCCTCACCCTCGTGATCGCGCGCACCCTCCGCGGCGCGCTCCGGACGGCCGGGTTCGTCGCGGTGGGGCTCAGCCTCGTCCTTCTCCTTCTCTGGGTGTTCCAGGCGCCGTTCCTGTTCGAGACGGTCCAGCAGGCCGGGACGCAGCTCCTCACCACGCTGCCGCTCGTCTTCTGGATGTTCGGCTATTCGGGCGCGCTGCTCTTCGCGAGGCCGGCCCGGAGGGCGCGCCGGACGCCACGCCTTCCCGGCCGGCTCGGCCGCGGCGGCGGCACGCTTCCCGCCTGACCACCGCTCGAAACGGCGAACGGCGCCGGAAGGTCGTTCCGGCGCCGTTCCCTATGCTGGTCCGTCTGGAGGGTGATCCGTTCAGGCGGATCGCCCTCGTGGCTAGACCGGACGCTGCTTGATCGCGTCGCGAATCTCGGTGAGCAGCACTTCTTCCTTCGTCGGGCCGGGGGGCGGGGCCGGCTTCGTTTCGGCCTTGCGGCGGAAGCGGTTGATCGACTTCACGATCATGAAGAGGATGAAGGCCACGAGAATGAAATTGATCAGCAGCGTGATGAAATTGCCGTAGGCGATCGTCGCGCCGGCTTCGCGTGCCGCGGCGAGCGTCGTCTGCGGCTCGCCCTTGAGCTGCCAGTAGAGGTTGGTGAAATCCGTGCCGCCGGTAATGACGGCGAGAATCGGCGTGAAAATGTCCTGCACGAGCGACGTGACGAGGCCGCCGAAGGCGGCGCCGATGATCACGCCGATCGCAAGATCGAGCATGTTGCCCTTGAGGGCGAACTCGCGGAATTCCTTGAGCATCGCTTCTTGACTCCCTACCCCGCTGCAGCGCGGCGGCGCGCCAGTTTAGCTGAAATCCTTCCGGAAATGATGGCGCCTCGACGCGCTGTCCACCGATCAGCTGCCGAGATAATGCAGCTTCACCTCGCGGCGGTGCGGGGCGCGCCGATGCTCGATGAGATAGAGCGCCTGCCAGGTGCCGAGAATGGGGATGCCGCCTTCGACCGGCACCGAGAGGCTCACACCCGTCAGCATCGCCTTCACGTGCGCGGGCATGTCGTCCGGGCCCTCGTCGGCGTGGCGATAGTCGGCCGCCTCCGGCGCGAGGCGGTCGAGCGCATCGAGAAGATCGGTGCGGACGTCGGGGTCGGCGTTCTCCTGGATCGCGAGGGACGCGGAGGTGTGGCGGACGAACACCGTCAGCAGCCCGTCGCCCGCCTTCTCGCGCCGCAGCCAGCCGAAGACCGCGGAGGTGAGGTCGACAAGCGACCGTCCGTCGGTCTCGACGCCGAGGGTCGCGGCCAGCTGGCGCCGGGGCGCGGCACGTTCGGGCTCGTTCGTGATCGACAATTTCGGCATGATCGCTCCGGGTCGTCGAAAGGAGAATGCTTGAAGGAGGTCCGGTCCACGCGGCGGCGGAAGGCCACAGGCCTGCCAACGCGGCGAGCCGAGGCGCCGCCGCCGGCGATCCTGCCCGAGCGTTTCTCGGGCTGGTTTGCGGCGCGGGGATGGTCGCCGCGACCGCACCAGCTGGCCCTCCTCGCCAACGCCGCCGCCGGCCGCTCTACCCTCCTGATCGCGCCGACCGGCGCCGGAAAGACGCTCGCCGGCTTCCTGCCGAGCCTCGTTTCGCTCGCCGGGCGCAACCCGAAGACGCCGCGGCCGGACGGCGTTCACACGCTCTACGTCTCGCCGCTGAAGGCGCTGGCGGTCGACATCGCCCGGAACGTCGAGCGGCCGGTGGCGGAGATGGGCCTTCCCGTCCGCCTCGAGACCCGCACCGGCGACACGCCGCAGCACAAGCGCACCCGCCAGCGCCACGATCCGCCGGACATGCTGCTGACGACGCCCGAACAGGTGGCGCTCCTCCTCGCTTCGGCCGACGCGGAGCGGATGTTCTCGAACCTTCGCGTGGTGATCTTCGACGAACTCCATTCGCTGGTGACGTCGAAGCGCGGCGATCTCCTGTCGCTCGACCTCGCACGCCTCAGGCGCCACGCGCCGGGCCTCGTGACGATCGGCCTGTCCGCCACCGTGGCGGAGCCGGACGATCTCCGCGCGTGGCTGGTGCCGCAGATGGTCTCCGACGAGGGGGCGTCGCGGGTGAACGACGAATCGGCGGCGCGTGCGCACACCGGCGACGACCAGGACTCCGCCTCGCCCCATCGGGGAGAGGGCTCCGAGACCTGGCGAGCGGGGCGAGCCTCAATCGAGGATGGTGAGGGGGGGCCAATGCCGGCGGATACGGCACGCCCTGCTGACTCACAGCGGGCGAGAGCCGCGAGGGTGGGCCTCCCTCGCCAGGATCGATCCGCCGGCGCGCCTCGGTCCGACCTCTTCCCGGCGGCGAGAGGTGAAGATTTCCATTCCGACGCCGCGGATGCGGTGTCCTTCCCGGAGTCGGAGGGAGCGGGTGAAGAGGCGGCCAACGACGCTAAAACGCCTCGCCGTATCTCCCCCCTCGGCCGCGCCATCCCCGCGCGCCGCGGCCTTCTCCCGGTCGCGGCGTCCGCCGCCCTCACCTACCCGCTCGACGCAAACGGGCGGCGGCTCGCCGAGCTGGTGCAGGTGCAGGGCGGCGCGAAGCCGGAGATCAGCATCCTCGATTCCGAGGAGCACATTCCGTGGGCCGGCCACACCGCCCGCTACGCCTTCGGCGACATCCTCGCGGCCATCGCGCGCCACAAAATGTCGCTCGTCTTCGTCAACACGCGGAGCCAGGCGGAGCTGATCTTCCAGGAGCTGTGGCGGATCAATTCCGAGAGCCTGCCGATCGCACTCCACCACGGCTCGCTCGACGCCGGGCAGCGGCGGAAGGTCGAAGGGGCGATGGCGGCGGGCGAGCTCCGCGCCGTCGTGTGCACATCGACGCTCGACCTCGGCATCGACTGGGGCGATGTCGATCTCGTCATCAATGTCGGCGCGCCGAAGGGCGCGAGCCGGCTGGCGCAGCGGATCGGGCGCGCCAACCACCGGCTCGACGAGCCGTCGGAGGCGATCCTCGTGCCGGCGAACCGGTTCGAGGTGTTGGAGTGCCGCGCCGCCCTCGACGCCAACTATCTCGGGGCGCAGGACACGCCGCCGATCCGCCCCGGCGGGCTCGACGTTCTCGCGCAGCACGTCCTCGGCATGGCGGCGGCGGCGCCGTTCGCGTTCGAGGAGCTGTTCGACGAGATCAGGACCGCCTCGCCCTACGCGCACGTCGACCGCGAGACGTTCGAGCGCGTCGTCGATTTCGTCGCCACCGGCGGCTA
>JADLGL010000068.1 GCA_020849325.1 Bauldia sp.
CCCTCTGGCGCCCGGCGCCCGCCTCGTGGATGGTGCGCGCCCCGATCCGTCCGAGGAGCGCCGATGACCGCCGACAGCAACCCGATGCGCCGCGCTCTCGTCGGCCAGCTCGACATCGCCTGGGCGCTGGCGAGCTACCACCTCGACGGCCTCACCACCGACGAGTGCCTGTGGCGGCCGGCGGCGCGCGGGCTCCACGTGATCGAACGTACCGACGGCTCGTACCTCGCGGAATGGCCGGACCACGAGGGCTACGACCTCGGCCCGCCCAGCATCGGCTGGCTCACCTGGCACATGATCTTCTGGTGGTCAATGGTCCTCGACCACGGCTTTGGCGAGGGAACGCTGCAGCGCGAGACGATCGCCTGGCCCGGCTCGGCCGAGGCGGCGCGGGAGGCGATCCGGTCGCTCCACGGCCGCTGGCGCGCCGCCGTCGACGCCCTCTCCGACGTCGACCTCGGCACCGACCAGCGCACGCGATGGCCGTTCGCCGGGCGGCCGTTCGCCGAGATCGTCGCCTGGGCCAACATCGAACTGACGAAGAACGCATCCGAGATCGGCTATGCGCGCTTCCTCTACGCCGTGCGGCAATAAATCGGGGCGCGCGGGGCATCATGACCGCCCGCCCCTGTTGCGCGCCTTGACGCCGACCTAGATCATTCGCTGTAACCAAGGACGCCGGCAACACGCTGCGGAGGGCCGGCGGCGCGAGGAAGAGGCTTCAGATGGAACCTTCCGGCAATCGCCCCGGGCGCGTGAACGCGCCGCTCGTGATCGGCATCATCATCCTCGCCGTCGGCGCGTGGCTTCTGATCGCCCGCGTGTTCCACATCAATCTCGGCCGCGACTGGTGGCCGCTGATCTTCCTCGTTCCGGGCCTTGCGTTCCTCGCGCTCGCCTTCTCCGGCCGGCGCGCCAATCCCGGCCTTGCCGTCGCCGGCGCCATCGTCGCCACGCTCGGCGGCATCTTCCTGTTCCAGTCCGCGACGCACCACTGGGAATCGTGGGCCTATATCTGGGCGCTCTTCCCGCTCGCGGCCGGCGTCGCGCTCATGGCGGCCGGCAACCGCAACGGCGACGAGGCCATGCAGCAATCCGGCATGGAGACGGCGCGCTGGGCCGGCATTGCCTTCGTCGCCCTCCTCGTCTTCTTCGAGCTCTTCATCTACAGCGGCCTCTTCGGCTTCCTGATCCCGATCGCCCTCGTGCTCGTCGGCGGCTACATGATCTGGCAGCAGATCAACCGGAGCCAGGAAGACCATTCGCCGGGTCCGTTCGGCACCGCGCCGGGCCCCACCGCCACGCCGCCGCCGCCCGTGCCTCCCGCCCCACCGCCTCCGCCGGCACCGGACCGGTCGCGCCCGTGGGAGAGCGGAACGCCGAGCGTGATCGTCCCGCCGCCGCCCGCCCCCGCGCCTCGTGCCGCGCCGCCGGAGGTGATCGTCACGCCGCCGCCGCCGGCTGCGCCTCCGCCCGCGCCCCCGCCGGTGCTCGACCTCGCCGCCGAGCCTTTCCCGGCCGACGAACTCCCGCCCGACCCGTCGGTGCCGGTTCCGACGGCCCCCTTCCCCGTCGACGAAGGTTCCGAGCAGATCGCCGCGTCCACCAGGAAGCGCACGCGGACGCCGCGGCCAAAGACGCCGAAGGCCCCGTAGCGAGCGGGCTTCACGGCATCCGCTGCGGCTGAGTCCGCCGCTGCGGCCATACGGTCCGGCCCGCTCCGCGCATGGCTGGCCGCCTTCCTGCGCCTTGCCGGAGACCCTTCGGACGGCTAGAGCGTGATCCGTTAAGTCGGATCACGCCCGTCGCCTTCCTCCCTGATGGGGCATGATCTTTTTCGAAGAACCGGACAGCCACTTCTTCGGATCGTGCTCTGAAGGCGTGGCCTGAATCCTGCTTTCGCTTTACGGCGAAGCAACGTCCCGGACCCTAGGGTCCGGCACGAAAGCGAATGTCCGTACCGGCCGCATTGCGGCTGCGCCCTCACCGGAGTCGACATGATCAACAACGAGCTCGAGCCGTACCAGCGGAAGAGCAGCATCGCGTATTTCACGATGGAGATTGCTCTCCGGACCGAGGTCCACACCTATTCCGGCGGTCTCGGGGTTCTGGCGGGCGACACGGCGCGCTCGGCGGCCGATCTCGGCCTTCCCGTCGTGTTCGTGTCGATCATCTCGCGCCAGGGCTACATCCACCAGGAGATCGACGCGGCCGGCCACCAGGTGCACCGCCCCGACCCCTGGAACCCCTTCGACTGGTGCGTCTCGCTGCCGGCGAAGGTCGCGATCGAGCTCGAAGGCCGCCGGGTCTGGATCCGTCCGTGGCTCTACGAGTGCAAGGGTGCGCTCCGCAAGCCCGTCCCGGTCATCCTCCTCGACACCGATCTCGACGAGAACTCGCCGCAGGACCGCGGCATCACCGACCACCTCTATGGCGGGGACTCGGCCTACCGGCTCAAGCAGGAAGCAGTGCTCGGCATCGGCGGCTTCCGCATCCTCCAGGCGCTCGGCTTCACGATCAACACCTACCATCTCAACGAGGGCCATGCGGCCTTCCTGACGATGGAACTCCTCCGCCAGTATCCGCGGAAGACCAACCTCATCAACCCGACCGGCCGGAGGTACGACGCCAGCCCGGTGCTGACGCGCTGCCTCTTCACGACGCACACCCCGGTCGAAGCGGGCCACGACCGCTTCAACTACGACCTCGTCGGCCGCATCCTTCCGAACCTGATCGACCTCAACGAACTGCGCATCTACGCCGGCGACGACATGTGCAACATGACGAAGCTCGCGCTGAACCTCTCGGGCTTCGTCAACGGCGTCGCCGTGAAGCACGCCGAGACGACACAGCAGATGTTCCCCGGCTACAAGGTGAGCGCCATCACCAACGGCGTCCACGCCGCGCGCTGGGCGCATCCGGTGTTCTCCAAGCTCTTCAACGCCCGCATCCCGAACTGGCAGGTCGAGCCGGAACTCCTGTTCCATGCCGACCACCTGCCCGACGAGGAGGTCTGGCGCGCGAAGCAGACCGCGAAGTCCGACCTCATCGATCTCGTGACCGAGGCCACCGGCGTCGCGCTCGACCCCAACGTGCCCATCATCGGCTACGCCCGCCGCATGACCTCCTACAAGCGGCCGAGCCTTCTCCTCCACGACCTCGATCGCCTCAGAGCCATCGCCCGGCGCTACCCCGTGCAGTTCGTGTTCGCCGGCAAGGCGCACCCGGCCGACACCGAGGGCGGCGAGGTCATCAAGCTGATCCAGTCGCGCCGCGCCACGCTCGCGCCGGACCTCAAGATGGCATTCCTGCCGAACTACAACACGCAGTCGGCCCAGCTCCTCGTCGCCGGCGCCGACGTGTGGCTCAACACGCCGCGGCCGCCCCTCGAAGCATCGGGCACGTCGGGCATGAAGGCGGCCCTCAACGGCACGCTGAACCTGTCGACGATCGACGGCTGGTGGGTCGAGGCGTGGATCGAGGACGTGACCGGCTGGGCGGTCGGCACCGAGACGTCGCACGAGTCCGACATCGACCACGCCAACAGCCTCTACCAGAAGCTCGAGGAGAAGGTGCTCCCCACCTACCTCAACGACCGCGCCCGCTGGACGTGGATGATGAAGCAGTCGATCTCGAAGATCGCCCCCTACTTCAACAGCCACCGCATGATGCGGCGCTACGCGAACGACGCCTACCTCCGGTAATGGCTCGACGCGATTGGATCGCTACCCCGGAGCGACCGCTCCTTTCGCCTCTCCCCGATCGGGGAGAGGCCTTCGCAGCCTGGTGAGGCGAAGCCGAACCTGGCGAGAAGGGTGTGAGGGGGCCCGCGTGGTGAGTTTCTGCGGGCGGCGCCCCCCTCACCCTTCTTCGCCAAGCTCACCTTCGGTTCGCCAAGCCCAGAAGCCCTCTCCCCGATGGGGCGAGGGGAACAGGCACGAGTGCAGAGGTCGGCGATACCGACAACCGGCGCCGGACCGGCCCACCGAAATCCCGGGAACCTTTTCCGCGCCGCTCCATCCAATGGTTCGAGCGCCCGACAGAGGGCGTCAACCAGAGGAGTGAGAGAGATGAAGGTGCTTCGGCTGCTGGCGGCGCTTGCCGCCCTGTCCGCGACTCCGGCCTTGGCCCAGGCGGTCGATACCGCGCCGCCCGCGGCGCCCTACGCGAAGGTCAGCGACCTCGTCGCGCGGCCGGATTTCCTGCCGGGGATGGGCCAGCTCTACGTCGACCCGGCCACGCTGCCGGCCGGCCCGTTCCTCGCCTACGACCATGACGGCCGCCTCGTCGCGACCATCTACATGGTCCCCATCGCCGCGCTCGCGGCCGGCACCGCGTTCGACAACCTCGCGACGCCCGGCGGCGCAGTCGACCATGTCGACGTCTACTACAATGCCGGCCATCCCGGCGTGGAGGAACCGCACGTCCACGTCGTGCTGTGGCACGTCCCGGTCGCCGACGAGGCCCGGGTGGCGCAGTGAGCGCATCCCGGCGCCAGTTCATGGGGACCGGCGGGCTTCTGCTCGCCGGCCTCGTTCTTCGCCCTTCCCTCGCACTGGCGGAGGGAGCGATCGACATCGGGATGGGCGGCACGCCGAACGGCTTTGCCGTGTGGTTCGACCCGATCGGCCTCCTCGTCCGGCCGGGATCGACGATCCGCTGGACCAATGCCGACCCCGGCAACAGCCACACCACCACGGCCTGCCATCCCGCCAACGGCAAGCCGCTGCGTATCCCCGAAGGCGCCGAGCCCTGGGATTCCGGCTACCTCCTTCCGGGCCAGGCCTTCGAGTTCACGCTGACCGTGGCCGGGGTGTATGACTATTTCTGCCGGCCGCACGAGCATGCCGGCATGGTTGGCCGCATCCTGGTGCTTCCCGAGGGTGCGCCACCGCCCGCCGCGCCGACCGCCGGTGACGGGCTCGCCGCGGAGGCGATCGCCGCCTTCCCGGCGATCGACGACATTCTCCGGCTCGGGCAGGTCCCGGGCGGGCTGCGCTGAAGGGAATGCCGATGCTCCAGCAAACGCTCCCGTCGCAAGGCTTTCGCAGCGAAGCGACCCTGGTCGACCGCGCCCGCGGTCGCGACCCCGCCGCCATTCGTGAAATCATCCGCATCAACAACCGGAGGCTTTTTCGCGTCGCCCGCGCCGTCCTCGGCGACGACGCCGAAGCCGAGGACGTGGTGCAGGAGACCTATGTCCGCGCCTTCTCGCAGCTGGCGACCTTTCGCGGCGATGCCGCGATCGGCACCTGGCTGACGCGGATCGCGCTCAACGAGGCGCTGGGGCGCAAGCGTCGCATCCGCCCCGTGATCGACATCGAGGACCTCGACGACATGCCCAGTGACGACGGCGCCGCGATCCTCCCCTTCCCCGGCAGCGCACCGGGGTCGACACCGGAAGCCGCCCTCGGGCGGAGCGAGGTCCGCGACCTCCTCCAGCACGCCATCGACGGCCTTCCCGCCGGCTTCCGCCTCGTCTTCGTGCTGCGGGACGTCGAGGGTCTCGACATCGAGGAGACGGCGAACCAGCTCGGAATCCGTCCCGAAACGGTGAAGACGCGTCTCTTCCGCGCCCGCCGCCTGCTCCGCACCGCGCTCGAATCCCGGCTCGCCGCCGG
>JADLGL010000069.1 GCA_020849325.1 Bauldia sp.
GATGTCGACTCATCACATCCTGGGGCTGGAGCAGGTCCCAAGGGTTCGGCTGTTCGCCGATTAAAGTGGTACGTGAGTTGGGTTCAGAACGTCGTGAGACAGTTCGGTCCCTATCTGCCGTGGGTGTTGGAGAATTGAGAGGATTTGTCCCTAGTACGAGAGGACCGGGATGAACGTACCTCTGGTGGACCTGTTGTGGCGCCAGCCGCATTGCAGGGTAGCTAAGTACGGAAGGGATAACCGCTGAAAGCATCTAAGCGGGAAACCCGCCTCAAAACGAGTTCTCCCTGAAGAGCCGTCGTAGACTACGACGTTGATAGGCCGAGTGTGAAAGCGCGGTAACGCGTGAGCTTATCGGTACTAATCGCTCGTTTGGCTTGATCACTCTCATTATCCGTGTCCAGCACGGATCGATCTGAAATCTGACCAGCTTGTCCTTCCGCTCCGGCGGGAGGTTCTCACTGTCCTTTGCCGGCTTGGTGGTTCTTGCGAGGAGCCCATACCCGATCCCATTCCGAACTCGGCCGTCAAATTCCTCTGCGCCAATGGTACTTCGTCTCAAGACGCGGGAGAGTAGGTCGCCGCCAGGCCTGCCAAGGACAGTGAGTTTCCCGAGACACTTCTCTTCATCGCTTCAAAGAGCCCCGCGCCGTTTTCGGCCGGGGCTCTTTTGCGTTTCTGGGCCTTCGTTTTGCGCGTCCGCGCGGCACACGTCCGGTCGCGTCTCGGCCCGCCGCGGCGGCCCGTGCCCGCGGTGCGGCTCAGCGCTCGCGCGGCGGCGCGGTGGAGGCGCGGACGATCAGGTGGACCGGCAGTTGGTGCCGGCGGATGACGCCGTCGGGCTCGACGATGACCCGGACGGCGAGGCGCCCGATCTCGGCGGTCGGCTGGGCGATCGTCGTGAGCGCCGGCGAGGTGACCGCGCCTTCGGCAACGCCGTCGAAGCCGATGATCGAGACGTCGCGCGGGACCGCGTAGCCGTGGTCCCAGAGCCAGGCGATCGCCGCTATCGCCATGCGGTCGGACTGGACGAGGAGGGCCGTCGGCTGCGACGTCGCAAAGAGCTGCTCGAGCGCGACCGCCGTGGCTGCCTCGTCGTTGGCCGTCTCGAAGATCGGCACGGCCGAGGTGTCGACCCCGGCGGCGTCGAGCGCGGCGAAGTAGCCTTTCACGCGGTCGCCGGGCGTCGGGTGCTCCGCGCCCTCGAAGTCTCCCGCGCCGATGCGGCCGACATGGCCGTCGTCGCGTCGCGGCAATGCGAGCACGGCGAATCGGCGATGGCCGAGCGTCAGCAGGTGCTCGGCCGCGAGCCGGGCGCCGGCGACGTCGTCGACGCCGATCGTCTGGACCGTGCCGTCGCCGATGCCGAGGTTCAGCGCCACGAACGGCAACTGCCGTTCTCGCGTCAGCCGCAGCAGCCGCTCGCCGCCCTCGATGCAGAACACGATGAAGCCGTCGACGAGCGCGCTCCGGATGTTCCAGGAGAGCTGCTCTTCCTGGGCGGCGGAAACGAGCGACAGGCCGGCGCCATAGGCGTCGCAGGCCTCGGCGATGCCGCTGAGGAGAACGCGGGCATACGGGTCGGCGAAGAAATGGGCGAGCGGCTGCGAGCTGACGACGCCGATCGCGTTGACCTTTCCCGCCCGCAGGATCCGCCCGCGCGGGTCGGGCCCGGCATAGCCGAGGCCTGCCGCGGCCGCGAGAACGCGCTCGCGCACCTCCTCGCGGACGATCTTTGGCCGGTTGAAGACGTTCGACACCGTGCCCTGCGAGACGCCGGCCGCCCGCGCCACGTCGGCGAGCCGCGCCGCCCGTTCTGTTCCGGCTACCGCCACGTCCCTCTACCCGCCTGCCTGCGAAAACATGGCTCCTATGTAGCGCCGTCATTGAAGCGATTCAAAATCTTCTTGACGTCCACTTCGGTCGGATCTAGTTGTTGAATCGGTTCAACGCATAGGAGCGTCATGCGGTTGAATCGATTTATGGAGAGGAGGCCGTCGTGGCTCTCATCGAGAATGGCGATTTCGGTCGGGTCTCGCAGGGTGCGCTTGCCAGCGTCCTCGAGGGGTTCGCGCGCCGCCGGGACGAGCGCCGCCTGAAGGCCGCCCTCGTCGGCAAGCCGGAGCGGCTCCTTCGCGACATGGGCCTCGACCCCTCGGCCGTGACCGCCGGTTCCTGGGCCTACCAGCTCGGCAACGTTCAGGCGATCGGCAACCGGCCGTAACCGGCAATCGGGAACGGCGCCCTACGCACCGGCTCTCCGCATTCGGGAGATTCCGTGTTGGCGTTGCGGGCCTCTGCACTCGTGAAGGGTGAGGGGGCGCCGCCCGCAGAAACTCACCACGCGGGCCCCTTCACCCTTCTCGCCAGGTTCGGCTTCGCCTCACCAGGCGGCGAAGGCCTCTCCCCACACGGACCCCACACGGGGAGAGGCGGAAGGAGCGAGGGCCACGAACTGCCCGAATCGCTCCGCGATGACGCGGCCGAGGCGACACGCGCCGTCGAACGCGGCGAGCTGCTCATACCGCTCCGGCTCATGCGGTCGCCGGGCACCGCCCCGAGGAAATCCCCGGCGAGCGTCGTCTTGCCCGTGCAGTGCGCTCCGATGATCGCGATCTTGATGGCGGGGAGGGGCGGCCGATCGAGCCGCCCCGAGGTGTCTCAGGCCGCCTTCGACACGCCGATCAGCATCGGCTCGTCCATCAGCTTCGCCTCGGAGACCGTGCCCGAGGGCGCCTCGTCGCCGACGGCGAGCGACACGGCCAGCGTCTCGCCCTTGACGAGGTCGCCGTGCGTCGCGATGGCGCGTGCGGCCGCCGCCGGCACTTTTGCGACGATCCGGATGCGGTCGGCGACGTTGAGGCCGGCGTCCTTCCGCGCCACCTGGACGGCGCGGATGAAGTCGCGGGCGATGCCCTCGGCCTCGAGCTCGGGGTCGACGGTCGTGTCGAGGACGACGACGCCGGCCGAGCCCGAGAACGACACCGCGTCGAGACCGGCGCGGGCGCGGAAGCGGAGCTCGTATTCGCCCGAATTGACGATCTGGCCGGCCGCCTCGATCGCGCCGCCGCCGACCGGCTTCCACTGGCCGGACTTCGTGGCGGCGAGGACGTCCTTCATCGCCTTGCCCATGCGCTTGCCGACCTGGCGGGAATCGACGGCCGCTTCGGTGGTGCCATAGGCCGCGGGATCGGTCTCGAGGACGACGGTCTTCACGTTGACCTCGTCCGCGATCACGGCAAGGAGCGGCTCGAGCAGCTCCTTTCGCGGGTGCGCCACGGTCAGCGTCCGGAGCGGCAGGCGCGTCCGGAGGTTCTTTGCGGTCCGGATCGACAGCGCCGCCGACGCGACCTCGCGCGCGAGATCCATGCGCTCGACGAGGGCGTGGTCGGTCGCGAGCGCCGCGGCGTCCGGCCAGTCCTGCAGGTGCACCGAGGCGCCGGTGAGGGCGCGGTGGATGTGGTCCGTCACGTAGGGGAGGAACGGCGCGAGCGCGCGGGTCGCGGTGACGAGGGCCGTGTAGAGCGTGTCGTAGGCGGCCTGTTTGTCCGCATCCATGCCCGAGCGCCAAAAACGGTCGCGCGAACGGCGGATGTACCAGTTGTTGAGCGCCTCGATGAACGGCGCGACCGCGCTGCAGGCGGCGGCAAGGTCCAGCGCGTCGAGCGATTTCTCCACGGTCGCCACGAACTCGCCGGTCTTGCCGAGGATGTAGCGGTCGAGCTCGGCGTCGGCCGTAGTCACGAGCTTCGCCTTCACCCCGTCGATGTTGGCGTAGAGCGTGAAGAACGAGTACGCGTTCCACAGCGGCAGCAGCACCTGGCGCACCGCCGGGGCGACGACCTTGCCCTCCTTGTCGATGCGGAGATCGCCGCCCGCCATCAGCGGCGAGGACACCATGAACCAGCGCAGCGCGTCGGCGCCGTAGGTGTCGAACATCTCGAACGGATCGGGATAGTTCCGGAGGCTCTTCGAGAGTTTCTGGCCGTTCTCGTCGAGGACGACGCCGTGGCAGATCACGCTCCGGAACGGGGCGCGGTCGAACAGCGCGGTCGCCATCACCATCAGCGTGTAGAACCAGCCGCGCGTCTGCGCGACGTACTCCACGATGAAATCGCCGGGGAAGTGGCTCTCGAACCACTCCTTGTTCTCGAACGGGTAGTGCACCTGCGCGAACGGCATCGAGCCCGACTCGAACCAGCAGTCGAGCACGTCCGGCACGCGGCGCATCATCGATTTGCCGGTCGGATCGTCGGGGTTTTTCCGGACGAGGTCGTCGATGAACGGGCGGTGGAGGTCGGTGACCTCGACGCCGAAATCGCGCTCGATGTCGGCGATCGAGCCGTAGGCGTCGATGCGCGGATACGCCGGGTCGTCGGACTTCCACACCGGGATCGGGGCGCCCCAATAGCGGAGGCGGCCGATGTTCCAGTCGCGGGCGTTGGCGAGCCAGTTGCCGAACAGGCCGTCGCGGATGTGCTCCGGGACCCATTTGATCGACTTGTTGAGCTCGACCATCCGGTCCCTGAAGGCCGTCACGCGGACGTACCAGGACGGCATCGCCTTGTAGATGAGCGGCTCGCGCGTCCGCCAGCAGTGCGGATAGTTGTGCTCGTAGGTCTCATGCCGGATCACCACGCCGCGGGCCTTGAGGTCCCGGATGATGTCCTTGTTGGCGTCGAAGACGTTCTTGCCGGCGTAGTCCGGCACGAGCGCGGTGAACCTCCCCTCGAGGTCGACAGGGTCGCGCACCGGGATGCCGGCGGCGGTCGAGACGTTCAGGTCGTCCTCGCCGAAGGCCGGCGCCATGTGGACGACGCCCGTGCCCTCGCCGAGCTCGATGAACTCGGCGCCGAGCACCTGGAAGGCGTTGGGCGTGTCGGCGAAATAGGGGAACAGCGGCGCATAGGTGCGGCCGATGAGGTCCGTGCCTTTCAGGCTGCCCACCTTCGCGTAGCCGTCGAGCTCCTTCGCGTAGTGGGCGCGCGACGCCTCGGCCATGATGAGGTGGACGCCGTCCTTCTGGAGCAGCGCGTAGTCGGCCTCGGGATGGACCGCGAGGGCGAGGTTCGACGGCAGCGTCCACGGCGTGGTCGTCCACGCGACGAGCTTCGGCGCGATGGATTCGCCGGCGCGCGGATGGAGCTGGAAGGCGACCGTGAGCGCCGGATCCTGCCGGGGGCGGGTCGAATCGTCGATGCGCGTTTCGAAGTTCGAGAGCGAGGTCTGCATCGCCCAGGAATAGGGGACGACGCGGTAGCCCTCGTAGACCAGCCCCTTGTCGAAGAGCTGCTTGAAGGCCCACATGACACTTTCCATGTAGGAGGTGTCCATCGTCTTGTAATCGTTGGAGAAGTCGACCCAGCGCGCCTGGCGTTTGACGTACTTCTCCCAGTCGCCGGCAAAGCGCATCACCGACGTGCGGCAGGCGGCGTTGAAGTTGTCGATGCCGAACGCCTCGATGTCGCGCTTGCCGTGGAGGTTCAGCTCCTTCTCGACGGTGAGTTCCGCCGGCACGCCGTGGCAGTCCCAGCCGAAGCGCCGCTCGACGAGCTTTCCGCGCATCGTCTGGTAGCGCGGGACGATGTCCTTCACGAAGCCGGTGACGATGTGGCCGTAGTGCGGCAGGCCGTTCGCGAAGGGCGGGCCGTCATAGAAGACGAACTCCTTCGCGCCCTCGGCCCGGCGCTTCTCGATCGACGCGGCGAACGTCCCCTCGGCATCCCACGCGGCGCCGATCGCCTCCTCGATCTTCGGGAAGGAGGGCGAAGCGTCGACGGACGGATAGACGGGCGGCTTCGGGGTGTCGGTCATGGAACGTGCTTCGGTGGACGATGGCTCGCCGACCCGCTGACCGGGGGACCCGGATCGCGGCAGGGGGCCGCGCAACGGTACCGGTGCGGGCTCCACGCTCGAACCAGCCGTGCGAGGAGCGAGATTTCGGCGGATCGATAGCCGGTTTCAAGGCGTGGCGCCACCAGCGGCTGGCTGCCATGCGGCAGCGAACCGGGGCGTCCCGCGGACCGGGCCGCAAGAGGGCGGGGCGGCCCTGCCCATGCCTTGGCCGGGCGCCCGGGCGCGAGCGTGCGAAGAAATCGAACAGACCCTCCACTCTCTCCACCGGAGAGAGGCGAAGAAACCCGTTAGGGTCGGCTTCCCCTACCGGCTAGCCGGGGTGTCGGGCGTTGCCCACGGGCGAGTGCGTCCCGCGTCGGAGGCCGTCGCACGAGGGCGACGACCGCCGCGCCCCGGCCGCTATTCCCCGAGGGTGATGCCGAATTCGTCGAGGCAGAACGTGGAGAGTTCGCGATTGTCGCGGCTCGGGCCGCCGATCCCGACCAGTTCGCCGCGGAGCCCGCCGTCGAGGTGGAGGTACACCACGTAAACCGCATCGTTGACGTTGTTGTAGGGGTTGCTGCCGTTGAGGATGCCGCAGACCGCGATCGAGTTGCCGATCCGCACCGCGCCGACATTTGGCGTGAAATAGGCGCCCGTCGGCTCCCACAGCGATTCGCGGACGGTGGCCTTCACCATCTCGAACTGCGTCTCGCTCAGCTGGACCGCCACGCCCCGGCCCTCGGCCGGCGCAACCTCGGTCGTCGTCTCGCAGGCAGCCAGAGCGACGCCGGCGACGGCCAGAGCGAGGGCGGTGGCCGCCCGTTGTACTTTACGCATTCGAACCCCCCAAAGTTGTCGCCACTGTGTACTGGGGCGGGTACGACGCGGGCAAGTCGATGCGCCGTCGGCGGCCAATCACATTCGCGGCAGCGTCAGAACGGCCGGCCACGTCGCCTTTCCGGGCGCGGCACCGCGACCGGCAGCCCGATCGCCAGGCGCGTGTCTTTGGTGCTTGCCTAAGCGTTGGGCAGGCCGTTAGAGCGACACGGGGGAAGCGACCAACACCGCGAGGGAGAATGCGGCGTACCCCGCGCGCGATGGCGGCCATCCTGCTGGCGGTGCTGTTTCCGCCGGTGGCGGGCGCCGTCTACCAGAGCGTTGCCACGGAATATGCGGCGGACGAGTTCCCGCCGCCGGGCAGGCTCGTCACCGTGCCGGGCGGCGAACTCCACATCCTGTGCACCGGCGCCGGCGCGCCGACGGTGGTCCTCGACCATGGGGGCGCCAGCAATTCGGCGGAATGGGCGCTCGTCCAGCCGCGGATCGCCGAAGCAACGCGCGTCTGCGCCTATGACCGCGCCGGGTTCGGCTGGAGCCGCATGACGGAAGGGCCGCGCGATGCCGGGCAGTCGGCCGCCGATCTCGCGGCCCTCCTCGCCGCCGCGGGCGAGACCGGGCCGTTCGTCCTCGTCGGCCATGGTTACGGCGCGTTCGTCTCGCGTCTTTTTGCGGCCGGCCATCCCGGCGAGATCGCCGGTCTCGTCCTCGTCGACCCGGAGCGGCCGTTCGACCATCCGCTGGTGCCGGTCGAGATGAACTACCGCTGGAAGGAGGCGGACGATGCGCTCGCGCTCGCGCCGCTCGCCTCGCGGGTCGGACTCATGCGCCTCGTGGCGGGGGACGACACCGACCTGCCGGGGCCGGACGCCGCGGCGTACGAGGCGATGAACGGCGCGACGGCGGCCTGGGAGTCGGTCGCCGCCGTTGCGGCGGCGATGCCGCTCACCTCGGCGCTGGTCCTCGACCTGCCGCGGCCGGCCGTGCCGGTTCTCGTCCTCTCGGCCGGATTGCCTCTCGACGATGACGATCGCCGCATCTGGACGATGATCAACGCCGACATCGTCGTCGGATCGCCGGCGGGCGAGGCGCGGGTGGTCGCCGGGGTGACGGGCGAGGACCTCACCCTCCGCCGCGCGGGGGCGGATGCGGTGTCGGCGGCGATCCTCGACATGGTCAACGCGACGAGGGGAAATCGGCCCCCCGCGGCAACCGAAGGTTAACCATCCGCCTGTTGCCGGAAAGGCGCATCGCGCCGAAAACCAGTGGAACGACAACCCGATAACGCATTTGCAGCGTCGCGCATTCTTGCCTTGGCGAAGAAATCGGCGCCCCATGCGCGCCTCCAGCAATCTTCGTCAAGGCGGCAAGTCATGAAGACCAAGGGACTGTTGGCGTTCGTCGCTGCAACGGCGGCGCTGTCGGGCGGCGCGCTCGCGGCGGACATCTCTCCGATCGTCGTTACCCCGCCGGTGGTGGTCGTGCCGGCACCTCCCACCGTGGCCGGCTACATCGATCTCCACTTCGGTGGCCTCCTCGCCTGGGAAGATTTCTACATCGACGATTCGTTCGAGACCCGGGACGACTGGCGCAACCTCATCCTCGGCGGCGGCGGCCGCGGTGCGGCGCCCGTCGGATCGATGCTGAACATCCAGCTCGATGCCTGGTTCAACTTCGTGATGGGCAACCGGCAGATCACCCGCATGATTTCCGCGGGCGGCGGCGACGTCGGCCGGGGCGGCATCGGCATGCATCTGTTCGCCGACACCGCGGGTGGCCTGAACGCCGGCGTGCTCGCGACCGCCGGTGCGGTGACGGACTTCGGCATGTTCACCAATGTCGGCGTCGAAGCCTCGAAGGCCTTCGGCAATTTCACCGTCGCCGCGCAGGGCGGCTTCACCTTCGGCCTCACCGGTGACGCGGCGGCCAGCGGCTACCGCAACATGTATGTCCGCGCCGGCGCGACGGCGTATCTCGGCCCGAACACCTCGATTGCCGCCAATGTCGGCTACAATCGCACCGCCATGCCCGGCTTCGACACCGCAGGCATGGAGATCAACTGGGGCGCCCGCGCCGAGCACAAGCTCGGGACGTCGCCCTTCACGATCTTCGCCGCCTATCACGGGTCGCACTGGACGCAGGTCAACACCAACAGTCCGGGGGCCTGGATCGGCACCGAGCACGCCGTCGTCGTCGGCGTCCGGATGCTCTTCGGCCGCGATACGCTGCAGGCGCTCGATGCCGCGGTCCCGTTCGCGGACTACAACCCGACCTACGGCGACCCCTTCATCCGCTAGTCGCCGATTTCACTGGATCACGGAAGGAGCCGGGCAGTCGCCCGGCTCTTTTCTTTTCTGCCGGCCGACGGTGCTTTTGGCCGGGATCGCCGCGGTTTGCCCGGCCGGCGTCCCCCGGCTACGCCTACAGCAGCGCCCAGCCGACGAGGGCGCTTGCCGCCACCGCGAGCCAGGGTGGCGCCCTGAGGACCATAAGTGCGGCCAGCGCGACGAGCGCGAGGATCGCGTCGAGCCAGTTCCCGATCGCGGAGACGATCACCGGATCCCACAGCGCCGCGAGGAGAAGCCCGACCACGGCGGCGTTGACGCCGGAGAGCGCCCGGCGGAGAGCCGCGCGGCGGCGGAGCGTATCCCAGAAGGGGAGGACGCCGACGACGAGGAGGAAGGACGGCAGGAAGATCGCAACGAGCATGATCGCGCCGCCCGAAACGCCGCCGGGACCGAACGACATCGCCGTGCCGAGATAGGCCGAGAAGGTGAACAGGGGACCCGGCACCGCCTGGGCGAGGCCGTAGCCGGCGATGAACGTGTCGGCGCCGATCCAGCCCCGGCCGACCGTCGCCTCCTCGAGGAGCGGCAGGACGACGTGGCCGCCGCCGAAGACGAGCGCACCCGAGCGGAAACCTGCGTCCGCCATGCGGATCGCGGCGAGATCGCTCTTGTCGGCAAGGATCGGCAGGAGGACGAGGAGCGCGGCGAAAGCAACCAGCGCCCCGATGGCGATACGCCGGTCCACGGCCGCAGGAAGTCGCCCGCCATCGTCCGCGGTTGCGGCACGTTCGGGGACGAAGAGGCCGGCGAGACCGCCGAGGAGGATCGCGATGATCTGGCTCGCGCCCGCCGGCCAGGCGAGGGCGAGCGCGGCGGCGCCGAGGGCGATGACGATGCGGACCGGGTCGGCCGCATGGCTTCTCGCCATGCCCCACACCGCCTGGGCCACCACCGCGACGGCGACGATCTTCAGGCCGGCGAGCCAGCCGGGCTCGGCATCGGCGCCGACCGCGAGAATACCATAGCCCGCCGCGACCATCAGGACGGCAGAGGGAAGCGTGAAGCCGAGCCAGGCGACGACCGCGCCAGAAACGCCGGCGCGAACGAGCCCGACGCCCATCCCGACCTGGCTCGACGCCGGGCCGGGGAGGAACTGGCAGAGCGCGACGAGATCGGCGTAGGCCCGCTCGCCGAGCCAGCGCCGGCGCGTTACGAACTCGTCGCGAAAAAAGGCGAGGTGGGCGACGGGCCCGCCAAAACTCGTCAGCCCGAGGCGAAGGAAGACCGCGAAAAGCGGCAGGAGTCCGCGCGCGGCGCCGGCGCGGTCGGCCTCGGCTGTCGGCGGCTCGTCCATGAACTCCGCCCGTCCTCCGCGGCGATTGCACTTGCCGCTAGCATGGCGTTTGTGACGGTGGAAAGAAGCCCCGCCCGAACGCCGGCGGGCCAATCCCGAACGGAGATCACACCGCGGTGCCAGTCGGCGACAGCATTCTCGTCCTCGCCGCCCTCGTCGGGCAGCCGCGGACCTTCGGCCCCGAGGGCCAGCCGAGCACCTATTTCCGCCGCCCGGTCGAGGGGCGCGTCGTCGTGGGACCCCTCGGCATCGAGGGCGACCAGCCGGCCGACCTCGCCGTCCATGGCGGCGTCGACAAGGCGATCCACCACTATCCCTACGACCACTACGCCACCATCGCGGCCGAGCGGCCGGAGCACGCGCGGGTGTTCGACTACGGCTATGGCGTGTTCGCCGAGAACGTCGCCGCCGCGGGCTGGACCGAGTGGGACGTCTGCATCGGCGACCGTTTCCTCCTCGGCACGGCCGAGGTCGAGCTCAGCCAGGGGCGGAGCCCGTGCTGGAAGCTCGGCCATCGGTTTCGCGATCCGTCGATGGTGGAGGACGTGGTGCGGACGCGGCGATCCGGCTGGTACTACCGCGTGATCCGGCCCGGCACGTTCGGCGAAGGCGATTCGCTCCGCCTCGTCGGGCGGCCCCATCCGCAATGGCCGGTGGCGCGCGCCTTCGGGATTCTGGTTGCCGGCGACGACGATCCCGACGGAGCGGCGGAACTTGCGGCAATGCCGGAGCTCGGCCGCGCCTGGGTGAAGCGGGCGGAGGCCCGCGCCGGCGCCGCGGTCCGCCGCGAGAGCCTGAAGAAATGAGGCTGGTTCCCGGCGCTCGTTCGCCCTCCCCCTTGGGGCACCTCGAGGGGGGCCCTTCCATGATCGCCGTGAACCGCAAATAGCCTGATGGAGCGACCCCGTCCGCTGGACGGGGTCTTCTTCCGCCCGGAAGGGGATTGGGCTGGCGGTTGGCTTGGGGGGCCGATGGCGATTGTGAAACCGCTTCCCGCCAGGACCCCCAGACTCGACCCGGAGGGTTAACGAAGGGTTAATTCCGGAATCGTCCCCGGTTTCCCCACAAGTCCCAGCGGCCCTCGAATCCGTCTTCACGCGGCCGCCGATCGGCGCGAATTTGAAGTCACCGCAAGGGCAATCGAGTTCAGCCGGGGCAAGGCTGGACGCCCGAGAGAGCCTTCCGCGGACCGCGCCGGAGCCGACCTCGAGATCGGCGCCGGATGCCCCACGGAGCCCGCCTCCGACGTTGCGCCGCAGCGATGCGCGTGCTTCGGGAACGAGACGGCCGATGCGCCCATGAACGGCGGTACCGTTCGATGGCAGGCCTCCCTCCCAGCCGGCTTTCCGGCCGGCAAGCGGACGGGCCTTGCAGCCGGGTTGCGGCCGCCAGCGATGGCGGCGGATCGGGCGGCACTCAGATCGGGGTGACGCGCTGCGGGCGACCGCCGGCCGTCACGGGACCGAACTGACAGGAAGGCGTCGACCGGGGCGACCCGGGCGGCGCCTTTCTGCCGTCAGGGCATTGCTGGTCCGCGTCGCCCGAAACTTGTCGCCCGCGGGGAATGACCCTATGAGGGGCGCGGCTTTTCCCCCGATCAGGAGACACCATGCGTAACGAGATGTCCGGCACTGCACTTGCCCCGGCCCTCTGGCCCGCCAGCGTCAATCCGGTCGTCCGTAACGTCCTCCTCGTGGTCGTCGGCGCCGGTATCCTCACGCTCTCGGC
>JADLGL010000070.1 GCA_020849325.1 Bauldia sp.
ATTTGGGAAAGGAAGAGCACTCCATCCTCGACGCGCTTGCGGATCGCCTGCAGTTGGACGAGCGTGAACTTGCCGGCCGAGCCGTGGGTTCCGTCGTTGAAAATTTGGAACAGGTCGACAACGTTCTCCATGTCGCTCTCGACGAAATCCTCCAGGTTGGAATCGTCGAGCCCCTTGCGGCGCAAGAAGAACCGTATCTTGGCCCGCCGCGTAGGTGTGCCGCGCGGCGTGCGCTCGCAATTCGGAATCGCCGTGGCGACGTCGGCGTCCGGCGCCTTCTTGTCCAGGATGAGGGCGACGATCTCCCGCGCGCTCGTGCAGAAGTGCCGCGCCGCGTCCGGGTTCCTCGGGCTTAAAGAGTAGAGCGCGCCCTGCCAGCGGGCGCCGAGGTCGCCCGAGATCGCGTTCAGGACGGGGGTAAGTTCGCTCTCGGGAGCGTCGGGCTCGGCGCTGGACAGCTCGGGCGTCTCGCCCAGCAAGGCGTTCATCACCCCGGCGGAGTTTGCAGCCTCGCGCTCGGACAGGTCGAGATACGGCGCGAAACGCTCATCGAGTTCCGTCGTTTCGGCGTGTTGCTCCAGCCGGGTGTAGGATTGCTGGACGGTTTCCACCGACACGCGGAACGTCAAATACTGCGGAGTCGCGGCTTGCCGGCCCAGTCGCACCAACTCATTGCGGCGGCGCTGGCGGTCCGCTCGGACGCGAGCATTGTGGGCGCTAACCTTCGCGTTGTAGTTGGCGATCGCATGGTCGACGCGCTGGTTATGCGCCCGGACTTCCCGATTGTAGTCGTCCACCGCTTGCCTGGCCTTCCGCACGGCACGGTTGTAGTTGTCGACCGCCTGCCGCTGCTTCTGCTGCGCTTGGCGGATCATACTATTGAATTGGGACGGTGTGATGCGCCGCGCCATGGCCTGCTCGTCAATGCCTTCGACTCGGGAGTTGCAGCCTAGCACAGCGTGTACGGAAAGAGAACATTAGCCGGGGCGGACCCACCCTTCGGCAAGCTTTTCGAAGCGCCACAGCTTGCTTCCGTTTGGGTGGACGAGCAGATGCAGGCCACCACCATCCGAAAGCTTGCGTGGCTTCTCCGTGGGCTTGGCTTGGGCGATGGCAGTTGCGGTCAGCGACATGCGGGTACGTGGTACGGGGGAAGTGAGCCCGTACCCGCAATCGTACCCGCAAATGCGGGTATTGTCAGGGTAACCCATGGAACAGCATGGTTCTTCGCCCTAGCACCAAATCCTTGGCTCTAAAGCGTTTTTGTGACCGTATGGTCAGCGCTGAGAAGAACAAATGGTGCCCAGGGGCGGAATCGAACCACCGACACGGGGATTTTCAGTCCCCTGCTCTACCAACTGAGCTACCTGGGCGTGCGTGCGCCGCGGGCGGGCCGCGGCCAGGCCCGCGGGTTATAGGGAGGCGGCTTTCGGCTGTCCAGCGGCGGAATGGCCGCGGGCGGGGGGATTCTCCGGGGGCGAAGAGGGGGCGACGGGGCGGGGCGTCAGGCTTCGTCGACGACCGGGTTCGAGAGGGTGCCGATGCCGCCGATGGTGATGGCGACATCGTCGCCCGCCTTCAGCCACAGCGGCGGTTTCCGGCCTTCGCCGACGCCTTTCGGGGTGCCGGTGGCGATGACGTCGCCGGGGCGGAGTTCGGTGAAGGTGGTGAGGTAGGCGATGATCGCGGCGACGTCGAAGATCATGTCGGCGGTGGTGCCGTCCTGGACGACGGTGCCGTTGATCGTCGTGCGGATCGAAAGGCTCTGCGGGTCGGGCAGCTCGTCGGTCGTCACCAGCCACGGACCGAGAGCGCCGGCGGCAGAAAAATTCTTGCCGGCGCTGAACTGCGAGGTGTGGCGCTGGAAATCGCGGATCGAGACGTCGTTGAAGCAGGCGTAGCCAGCGACGAGGTCCATCGCCCGCTCGCGCGGAACGGCGCGGCCGGGTTTGCCGATGATCACGGCGAGCTCGCCCTCGTAGTCGACGCGCTCCGACGCCTTCGGCCGGATGATCGGGCGCCCTTGGCCCACCACGGAATCGGGCCAGCGGATGAAGACCGTCGGGTGGTCGGCGAGCTTCGAGCCGAGCTCCTCGGCGTGATCGCGATAGTTCACGCCGATGCAGGCGATCTTGTCGGGGTTCGGGACGACCGGGAGGAACTCCACCTGGTCGGGCGACAGGTCGGGTGCGTGACGGGCGAAGCGGGCGGCGGTGGCGACGGGCGGGCCGAGGGCGAGGAGCGCTTTCAGGTCCGGCACGGCAGGGAGGCGCTTCCGGAGGTCGATGATCCCGTCCTCCGTCACGATGCCGAAGGAGGACGCGCCGGCGGTGCGGTAGCTCGCAAGCTTCATGAAGGTCTCCCGTGGGCATTCTCCGCGCCCGCTGCGCCATAGCATCGATCGGAGCGGGGCGGAACGCGGCGCGGCCGTGAGGCGGCGGCGAGGCGCAGTTGCCTTCACCCCCGCGGGCGCGGAAAAGGAACCGACGAACCCGGGCGCCGCAAGAATGGTCGACCAGCTTTCCGATGCCGAGCCCGCGCCCGGCGCGACGCCGATGATGGAGCAGTACCTCGCCATCAAGCGCGAGAACCCGGACCATCTCCTGTTCTACCGGATGGGCGAGTTCTACGAGCTGTTCTTCGAGGACGCGGTGACGGCGGCGCGCGTCCTCGGCATTGCGCTGACGAAGCGCGGAAAGCACCTGGGCGAGGACATTCCGCTCTGCGGCGTCCCCATCCGCACTGCCGACGGGTATCTCCAGAAGCTCATCGCTTCGGGGTTCCGGGTCGCGGTGTGCGACCAGACGGAGGACCCGGCCGAGACGAGGAAGCGCGGCTCCAGGGCCGTGGTGCGGCGCGAGGTGATCCGGCTCGTCACGCCCGGCACGCTGACGGAGGATTCGCTCCTCGACGCGCGGTCGGCGAATTTTCTCGCGGCGCTGTCGCGCGACCGGGCGGGCGGCGAGCGGCCATTCGGCATCGCCTGCATCGACCTCTCGACGGGCGTCTTTCGCGTGACGAGCGCGGGGCCGGCGCTCCTTGCGGCGGAGCTCGCCCGCATTGCGCCGCGCGAGATCGTCGTGCCGGACGCGCTCGTTGCCGATCCGGTCGTTGCCGCGGCATGGGCGGGGACGCGGATCGCCGTGACGCCGCTGCCCGGCGCGTTCTTCGACCCGGCGACCGCGGCCTCGCGGCTCGCGGCGGCGTTCGACGTCGCGACGCTCGACGGGTTCGGCGCGTTCTCGCGGGCCGAGCTCGCCGCAGCGTCCGCAGCGCTCGCTTACGTCGAGAAGACACAGATCAAGGCGCGGCCGTCGCTGTCGCCGCCGGCGCGGGACGGCGCTGGCAGCGCCATGGAGATCGACCCCGCGACGCGCGCCAATCTCGAGCTCACCGCAACGCTCGGCGGCGAGCGGAAGGGCAGTCTCCTCGACGCGATCGACCGGACGCGGACCGGTGGGGGATCGCGGCTCCTCGCCGAGCGGATCGCGGCGCCATCGACCGACGTCGCGCTGATCGGGCGGCGGCTCGATGCGGTGGATTTCTTCCTCGGCTCCGCGCGCCTTCGCCGCGATGTCCGCGACCGGCTGGGCGCCGTGCCGGACATTGCGCGGGCGCTGTCGCGGCTTGCGCTCGACCGGGGCGGGCCGCGCGACCTCGCGGCGATCCGCGACGGCCTCGGCGCGGCGGGGTCGATCGCGGGGCTGGTCGGCGGCGCGGCGCCGCCGGGCGAAGTGGCCGAGGCGATCACCGCGCTCCGCGCCGTGCCGCCTGGCGTCACCGGGCGGCTCGTCTTCCTCCTCGCCGCCGACCTGCCGCTGTTCCAGCGCGACGGCGATTTCATCCGCGACGGAGCGCTGCCGGAGCTGGACGAAGCGCGAAAGCTTCGCTCCGAGAGCCGGGCCGTGGTCGCCGGACTGCAGGGCCGCTACGCCGAGGAGACGGGGCTCCGCAGCCTGAAGGTCAAGCACAACAACGTCCTCGGCTATTTCATCGAGGTGGCGCAGGGGTCGGGCGACAGGCTGCTTGCGCCGCCGCATTCGGCGACCTTCATCCACCGCCAGACGATGGCGGGGGCACTCCGCTTCGGCACCGACGAACTCGCCGATCTCCAGTCGCGCATCGCCGGCGCGGCCGACCGGGCGCTGGCGCTCGAACTCGCCGCGTTCGACGAGATGCGGGGCCTCGTGCTCGCCGCGGCCGAAACGATTCGCGGCGCGGCGCGGGCGCTGGCTGAGCTCGACGTTTTCGCGGCGCTCGCCGAACTCGCCGAGGCGGAGCGGTACGTGCGGCCGACGGTGGACGCGTCGCTCGCCTTCCGCATCGCCGACGGGCGGCACCCGGTCGTGGAACAGGCGCTCCGCGCCGCGGGCGGCGCGTTCGTCGCCAACGACGCGGATCTCGGGCCCGGCGCGGGGGGCGGGGCCGGGCGGGTGTGGCTCGTGACGGGGCCGAACATGGCGGGCAAATCGACGTTCCTCCGCCAGAACGCGCTGATCGCGGTGCTGGCGCAGGCGGGGAGCCATGTGCCGGCCGGCGCGGCCGAGATCGGGGTGGTCGACCGGCTGTTCTCGCGCGTGGGGGCGGCGGACGATCTCGCGCGCGGGCGGTCGACATTCATGGTCGAGATGGTGGAGACGGCGGCGATCCTCAATCAGGCGACGGAGCGGTCGCTCGTGATCCTCGACGAGATCGGCCGCGGCACCGCAACCTTCGACGGCCTTTCGATCGCCTGGGCGACGATCGAGCACCTCCACGACCAGAACCGGTCGCGGTCGCTGTTCGCCACGCATTTCCACGAGCTGACGGCGCTGACGCAGCGGCTGCCGCGCCTCCACAACGCGACCGTCGCGGTGAAGGAGTGGAAGGGCGACGTCGCCTTTCTCCACCGGATCGTGCCGGGCGCCGCCGACCGGAGCTACGGCGTGCAGGTGGCAAAACTCGCGGGGCTGCCGCGGACGGTCGTGGCGCGGGCGCGCGAGGTGCTGAAGCAGCTCGAGGCGGCGGAGCGGCGGAGCCCGGCCGCCGCGCTGATCGACGATCTGCCGCTGTTCCGGACGGGACCGGCGGAGGAGCCGGCGGGGGATGCGCTGCGCGAAGAACTGGAGCGGCTCGACCTCGACGCGCTGTCGCCGCGCGAGGCGCTCGAGATGCTCTACCGCCTGAAGAGCGTTGCCGAGGGCTAGAGCATGATCCGTTGAAGTCGGATCATGCTTCCCCTCGCTCCGCCGGGGGTGAGGCAAGAATGAGCGGTCGCTCCGGGAACGATCTTCCCCTATCGCGGCACTATCTTCCACACGCGGCCGGCCGAGGTGGTGATGTAGAGTTCGCCCGCCGCGTCCTCGCCGAAGGAGAGGATGTTGCCGCGGTCGCCGATCTGGCGGCTCCAGTCGATCACGTCGGTGGTGAAGCTGCCGCCATTGTAGGCGAAGGAACGCACCCAGCCCTCGCAATAGTCGGCGAAGAAGTACTGCCCGGCGAGCCACGGCATCGCCGCGCCGCGATAGACGTAGCCGCCCGTCACCGAGCAGCCCTCGTCGTGAGAATACTCGTAGAACGGCCGCACCATGCCACGGTCGTCGCAGCGATCGGCGTTGTAGCAGTGGTTGCCCTCGAGGACGTTCCAGCCGAGATTCGCCCCGGCGTCGTCGACGCCGATGACGGTGATCTCCTCCCAGGCGCCCTGGCCGACATCGGCGATGAAGATGAGGTCGCCGTCGAAATCGATGCGCCAGGCATTGCGGATGCCGTAGGCGAACACCTCCGCCGCGCCGCCGCCACTCGCGAACGGGTTCGTCGGCGGAATGCCGTAGGGCGAGCCGGCATCGACGTCGATGCGAAGGAGCTTTCCGAACAGCGAGCCGGTGTTCTGGCCGGCGCGGTCGGGGTCGCCGCCGCCGCCACCGTCGCCGTTCGAGATGTAGAGGTAGCCGTCCGGCCCGAAGGCGAGCCAGCCGCCATTGTGGTTGGCGCGGCGGTCTTCGAGGCTCATCAGCGTCACGCCCGAGGCGGGGTCGGCGCGGTTCGGATCGGCCGAGACGCGGTACTCGGCGACGCGCGTGTTCCCCGCGCGGTCGGTATGATCGATGAAGAACCGGCCGTTGCTGGCGTAGTCGGGATGGAAGGCGAGGCCGAGGAGCCCCTGCTCGCCGCCGAAGGTCACCTCGGCGCCGATGTCGAGGAACGGCTCCGGCGCCATGGCGCCATCGGCGACGATCCACACCTGGCCGGCCTGGTCGACGATGAAGAGCCGGGGGTCACCCGGCGGCGCGACCACGAGGATCGGCGATTCGAGGCCTTCCGCCACGAGATCGACGCCGAGCTGCCCCGGCGGCTGCTGGGCGCAGGCCGCGAGCGGAGCCGCCGCGAGCACCGCGGCGAGGACGAGTGAATGCCGCATCGCCATCGAAGCCTCCATGCGCGCGTCCGGCCCCGGTCCGCGCTTCGACCGCATTTTCGCGGGTGGCCATCGTCAGGACGACCGGGCCCGAGTGTTCCCCACGCCGCGGTGTTCCGCAACGCCAACGCGCCGGCCGGCGAGCGGTTGCTTTCGCGTTCCAGTGGGGCAGGGGCGGGATTCGTCTCAAATCCGGCCGGCTGCGATGAGCGGGCCTATTCCAGCCGGTCCACGAACCACTTCGTCAGTTCGATCCAGACCTGGTCCTTTTCCGAGGCGTCTTCGACGCCGTGCTCGATGTTGGGGTTGTCGTTGATCTCGACGACGTAGAGGCCGGTCGGCGTCTCCTTGATGTCGACGCCGTACAGGCCGTTGCCGATCAGCTGCGCGGCGCGGAGGCCGATATCGATGACGGCCGGCGGGGCCTCGCCGATCGACATCGACTTGAAGCCGCCTTCGATCGCCTTCCCGTTCGGCTCGTGCTTCACGATCTGCCAGTGGCCTTTCGCCATCAGGTACTGGACGACGAACAGCGGCTTGCCGCCGAGGACGCCGACGCGCCAGTCGAAGCTCGTCGGGGCAAAGGCCTGGGCGAGGAGGAGGTCGGTGTCGGCGAGCCAGAGCTTTGCCAGCGAGGAGAGCTCCTCCGGCGAATCGACCTTCTTCACGCCGCGGCTGAAGGAGGAATCGGGCACCTTCAGCACCATCGGGAAGCCGAGCTCGTCGCCCGCCCGGGCAAGGTCGCCGGGGCCGCCCACGGTGACGGTCGGCGGCACGGCGATGCCGTTCGCGCTCATCAGTTCGTGGAGGTAGATCTTGTTGGTACAGCGGATCATCGAGATCGGGTCGTCGATGACAGGCATCCCCTCCTGCATCGCGCGGCGCGCGAAGCGGTAGGTGTGGTTGTCGATCGACGTCGTCTCGCGGATCCAGAGCGCGTCGAACTCCGCGAGCCGGCCGAGGTCACGCCTGGTGATCGGCTCCACTTCGACCGCGAGCTTCTCGGCGATCTTCGCCCAGTGTTTCAGCGTCTTGAGGCTCGACGGCGGCATCTTCTCCGCCGGGTCGTGCAGCGTCGCGAACGAGTAGCGCGACGTCGCGCGCGCCTTGTTCGACTTCCACTGCCGCTTGGTGTGCTGGTTCAGGGCCTCGTAGAAGACCTTGAGCTCCGGCTCCTCGAGCTTGATGACCGGCAGCGCCGACAGCCTCTTGATCTGCGGCCGGTTGGGCCGGTCGCCCTTTTCGATCAGGACTTCGAGCACGGGGCTGCGGAACCAGTCGAACAGGAGCGTCGCGAACCGGTCGAACCGCCGGTCCGGCGCGTTGCCGAACATCACGAGCATCCGCTCTGGAACCGCCGGGGCGCCTGCCGCGACGCATTTCGCCAGCGCTTCCTCGAGCTCCGGCACCGCCTGCGCATAGAGCGCGCGGCTGCCGAGATCGACCATCGTCTCCACCGAGGGAATGATGCGGTGGCCGCGCGCCTCGGCGAGGAGCGAGCAGTAGTAGCCGCGGCTCTGATAGGCGAACGACCGCGCGAGGTTGATGATTTGGGGGCGGCTGCCCTGGAACAGCTGGGGGCGGGCCAGATAGTCCCGCGTCGTGATCAGCTTGTGGGGGGTCGCAGCGTTATCGAAGTCCCGGAGCGAATCGACCAGGATCAGCCAGCTCGACATTGGTGGGGGCGAACCCTCTCCTCGGCGGCCGGAAAAGCCTGCCGCAACGCGCGGATACACCCTATCCCGGCCACTTACAATCGGTCGGGGGAGCGTTCCGCCAAAGAATTCGTTGGAGCAAAGTCCTTGATCATCCGGATGGCACCGGCGCCGTCAGAGTAATAGTCCGGTACCGTCGTGAAGACCTCGTAGCCCTGCCGCCTGTAGCGGGCGAGGAGGCGGACATTGTCTTCGCGGATTTCGAG
>JADLGL010000071.1 GCA_020849325.1 Bauldia sp.
TAGCGGCCACTCACTATGGAGCGGCCGCGGCCGCTCCCATTACGCCTGTCGCCGGCCACAGGCGAGCCGGAATCGGCAGCGGAGCCATGCCGCTGCGGCAAAGCTCGCCATGATCCGACCGGCGCTTGCGCTCGTAAACAACGCCCCGCCGGCCGCCGGGAGCCCCGCCGCTCCACTTGCCCCAACTTCGGCCTTGCGCGGGGAAGCGGAGCGCCGCACCGCGATCGTCGGGCGGATGCCATTCGCGGCACTCCGGTCCGGGAAGGCCCGAGCATCCGAAATGCGGCAAATCACTACGGCCGGAGCCGGCGAAAGCCTTCGTCCAGGTCGGCGAGGAGGTCGTCGGGGTCTTCGAGGCCGATGTGGAGGCGAATCAGGGGGCCGGCGCGGTCGTAGGGGCGTGCGGTTCGCGTGATGCCGTGGGTGCCGATCGAGGCGAGGCTCTCGAAGCCGCCCCACGAATAGCCGAGGCCGAAGAGCGCGAGTTCGTCGAGGAGTTGCGCCGCCTCCGTTTCCGACCAGCCGCGGAGGACGAACGAGAGAAGGCCCGACGCGCCGGTCATGTCGCGCTGCCACAGCGCGTGACCGGGATCGGAGGGGAGGGCGGGGTAGAGAACATCGGCCACCTCGTGATGGCCTTCGAGCCAGTTCGCCACCGCGAGCGCGGACTGGGCGTGGCGCCGGAGCCGGACCTCCAGCGTCCGCAGCCCGCGGAGGGCGAGATACGCGTCGTCCGGCCCGACGCAGACGCCCATCGCGCCGTGAACCTCCTTGAGCCGCGGCCAGCAGCGATCGTTCGCCGTGATCGTGCCCATCATGATGTCGGCGTGGCCGCCGATATATTTCGTGGCGGCGAGGAGCGCGACATCGGCGCCGAGGTCGAGCGGCCGGCAGTAGAGCGGCGTCGCCCAGGTGTTGTCGGCGACGACCACGGCGCCGGCGGCGTGCGCCACCGCCGCTATCGCCGGGATGTCCTGCATCTCCATCGTGAGCGAGCCGGGGCTCTCGACGTAGACCACCTTCGTCGCGCCATCGACGCGGGCCGCGACGTCATCGGCATCGGCCGGATCGTAATAGTCGGCGCGGACGCCGAGGCGCGACAGGACGGCGTCGGCGAAGGTCCGGGCCGGACCGTAGACGCTGTCGGGGAACAGCACGCGGTCGCCGGCGCCGACGAAGGGGAGGATTGCGGCGGTGATCGCGTTGAGGCCGGACGGACAGAGCACGGCGCCGGCCGCATCCTCGAGCTGCGCGAGGGCGGTCTCGACGCTGCCGAGCGTCGGCGTGCCGCGGCGGCCGTAGACGTAGTCGCGCGGCGAGAACATCTCGCCCGTCGTGTCGAACAGGACCGTCGACGCATGGACGACCGGCGGATTCACGAACGGGCCGGTAAAACGCTTCTCGCGCCCGGCATTGGCGAGCAGCGTCCCTGTCCCCGGCTTCCGCCCGAACGGCTTCTTCAAAGTTTCCCTCCCTCGCCGAGCCGGCCGCATGTCCGAAACAGCCCTCTCCCCGCCCGGCGGGTAGAGGGATGGGGTCGCCCGGTCACCGGCCTGATGCCGATACTCCATCACTCTCATACGTATCGTAGCTGCATTCGGCGGAGCGCCGGAATGCAAAACGGCGCGGGGTGGGCTCGCGCCATTAAGGGCTTTTCGGCTCGCATGCCGGAGGCACCGCCGCCCCCGGATTCGGTGCTCACTGCCGCTTTGCCGTTCCGGTCAGTTCTCGAGCCTCCCCCTTGCGGACCCTTGCGGGGAGGCGGAAGGCGGCAGCGGAGTGGCGCCGGCTTCGGAGGGGGGCGCGGCTCACGGCGCGCTCCTGTCGTGCGGTCATCCCCTCCCGAAATCGCGTTGCGATTTCGACCTCCCCGCAAGGGGAGGTTCAGCTTCCGATTGGCCCAGGGTCGGTGACCAAACCGCTCCCAACCGTCGCCGGTGGTCTGCGACGCCTACCCCGCGGCGCCGCCGTTGAGGAGCGGGGTGATGTTGCGGATCACGCCGCGGCGGTTCTGGCGCTCCGGGCCGAGGGTCGGGATCTTCAGGAACTGCTCGCCATAGCCCTGGGTCACGAGGTTCTCCGGCGGGATGTTGAAGTTCTGCGACAGGGCGATCGCGATCGTATCGGCCCGGCGATCCGACAGGAGGAGGTTCGAGTAGTCCGAACCCACCGCATCCGCGTGGCCCTCGATGAGGAACACCGAGTTCGGGGCCACGGCGAGGATCGTCTCGAGCGCCCGGCCGATGGCGATCAGTTCGTCGAACTGGCTCGGGGCGATCGCGGCGCTGCCGGTGTCGAAGGTGATCGTCGTCAGGTCGATGCGGCGGACCTTGTTGCGGAGCCGTGAGCTGTAAAGGATCTCGTCGAGCGTGTAGGCGCGTTCGACGATCTCGACCGGCGGGGCCGAGAGGGCGGCGACGATCTGGGCCTCCGTCACCACGGTCGCATCCACGATGTAGTCGGTGATCGGGATGTCGAGGCGGAGCGGCGGCAGCGTCTCTTCGAACCGCACCGGCGGCGCCGGCGGCACGCCGAGCATGGCCTCGGTGTTGTCGATGAGGATCGTCTCGAAGCCGCCGGCGTCGATGCGCCGGCGCTGGACGATCTGGCCGTACTGGTCGGTCACGGTGATCACGAGCGAGCCGTCGTTCCGGTAGATCGTGGTTTCGGTCAGGCCGTTGCCGAGGTCGGCGACGGCGACATTGTTGGCGTCGACGAGGAGACGGTCGAGCTCCTCCGTGCCGGTGCCGCGGACGACGTACTGGTCGCCCTGGAGGTAGACGATGCGGTCGCCCTGCTGGCCGATGACAGTGCCAAAACCGTCCGGCGGCACGTAGACCGGTGCGCCGGGAACCGGCTGCTGGGGTGCCGGAACGCCCGGCTGCTGGCCGAGGACGATGCCGACGCCGGCATTGATGAACGCCTGCAGGAGCTGCTCGCGGAGCGTCTGCACCTGCGCTGCCTCGGCGGCGTGGCCGCCGGCCTCGAGCTGCTCGATCACCGCCGGCGGGGGCGTGACCGTCGCCGGCGGCGGCGTGCCGCCGGTGGCGGCGACGCGGGCCTCGAGGGCGGAGATCATGATCTGGATCTCGCCGATCTTCTGTGCGAGCGGCATCACGTCGCGATTGCCGACGCGGCCTTCGGCGAGGAGCGCTTCGCCCTCCGTGCGGAGGTCGCGGAGCGAGGCGATCTGGGCGTTGATCGCGCCGGCGTCGTTGCCCTCCACCAGCGGTGGCAGCTGGATGGCGACGAAGTCCGCGATCTCGGCATCGAGTTCGGCCGCCGCGGCATCCGTCGTCGGCTGCTGGATGAGATCGCCGGCGGCGGGGGCGGGCGCGGGTTCCGGCGTGGGCGCCGGAGTCGGCGTCGGGACGGGTTCGGGCGTCGGCGCGGGCGCGGGGCCGCCGGGGATCGGCGCCGGGGTCTGTTGCGCCGGAGCGAGCGCGGTGATGGCGACGTTCAGCTGCTCGATGCGGGCGTTGATCTCCGCAACGCGCGCCTGGAGCGCGGCAAGGACCGCGGTGCGTCCGGCCGTCTCCGCCCCGGACAGCGCATCCTGCGTGTCTGCCAGCCGGATGTTGTCGTCCTCGAGCTGGATCTGGAGGCCCGCGAGCGGCGCGGTCAGGTCGAGCGCGGGCAGCGGCTCGGCGAAGAGCTCGAGGATGGCGATCCGCGCCTGAAGCTCGGCGATGAGCTGATCGAGGGCGGGGTCGGCACCGGGTGCGGTACGGGCGGCGAGCGCCGTCGCAAGGCGGCCGTCGTCGGCGGCGATCTGCGCCTCGATTTCGGCCGGCCCGACGGCGAGCGCGAGGTCGGGGAGCGCGTTGAGCTCGGCTGCTGCATCGAAGGCCGGAGCGGCCGGGGCCGGCTCGGGGGCGGGAGCTGGCGTCGGCGCGGGGGTAGGCTCGGGCTGGGGTGCGGGAGCCGGGGTGGGTTCCGGCGCTGGAGCCGGGGCCGGCGTCGGCTCAGGGGTGGGCATCGGCGCGGGAGCCGGCTCGGGCGTCGGCGCGGGCGCGGGAGTCGGCTCCGGGGCCGGCGCCGGCGCGGGCGGGGTCGGCTCGGGCGCGGGTGCCGGCGGCGGGGTGGCCGCGGCGGCAATGGCGCCTTCGAGCTGGGCGATGCGGTTCGCGACCTCGGCGATGCGGGCGTCGATCGCGGCAATCGTGGCCCCTGCCTGGTTGCCGGCGCGGGCCGTCGCCATCGCCGCGTTGTAGGCCGACAGGAGCGACTGGTGGGCGCTCAGCTGTTCCTGAAGGCCGGCGGCGTTCGCGTTGAGATCGAGCGCCGGCAGCGGCCGGGCGAAAGCCTGCAGGAGCTGGATGCGGACCTGCAGCTCGACGATGGCGGCCTGCAGCGCCGCCGCATTGGCGGGGTTGGCGATGATCGCGGCTTCGATTTCGGCCTGGCGCTGCTGGTGGGCGGCGAGCTGCGCGGAGACGTCGGGCGCCGCGAGGTCGAACGGCGGAAGCTGGAGGAGGGCATCGATCGGCGCTTCGACCGGGGCCGGGGCCTGCGCAAAGGCGGGCGGCAGCGTCGTCAGCCCGATGGCCATCGGGGCGACGCCGGCAAGCAGGAGGCCGGCCATGGTCTTGCGGGAAACGATTTTCATCGGCGGGTTCCGTCCAAAGGGCCCGCTGCGGTTCTCTCGATCGGCGGGCCGCGTTCAAGGAAGCTCTCGCGAGCTCGTCCGGTAGCCCAACGCCTCGGTACGGAACCGGTTCCCCCGAGCACGGCATGAAGAAGCGTATGCCGGTCCTGCGACGGGCTCCTGCCGCGGCGGGCCGGCTCAGCCGGTGCCGCGATCAGGCCTCGACGAGCGGCGGCGCGATGCGGCGGGGCTGGTCGAGCCAGGCGGGCACCGGCAGGCCCTTGGCCCGCAGGAACGACGGATTGAACAGCTTCGACTGATAGCGGGTGCCGTAGTCGCACAGCACCGTCACGATGGTGTGGCCGGGCCCGAGCTGCCTTGCGAGCCGGATCGCCCCGGCGACATTCACGCCCGTGGAGGCGCCGACGCAGAGACCTTCATTGATGAGGAGATCGAAGACGATCGGCAGCGATTCGCTGTCGGGGATCTGGAAGGCGACGTCGACCGGGGCGCCCTCGAGATTGGCGGTGATCCGGCCCTGGCCGATGCCCTCGGTGATCGAGGAGCCCGACGATTTCAGCGTGCCGGTGGTGTAGTAGCCGTAGAGCGCGGCCCCCGGCGGATCGGCGAGGCCGATCACGACGTCGCGGTTCCGCTCCTTGAGCGCGATGGCGGTGCCGGCGAGCGTGCCGCCGGTGCCGACGGCGCAGATGAACCCGTCGATCTTCCCATCGGTCTGCCGCCAGATTTCCGGCCCGGTGTGCTCGATGTGGGCTTTCCGGTTCGCGACGTTGTCGAACTGGTTGGCCCAGACCGCGCCGCCGGGCTCGCTCTTCGCCAGCTGCTCGGCGAGGCGGCCGGACACCTTCACGTAGTTGTTCGGGTCGGCATAGGGGACAGCCGGCACCTCGATCAGCGTCGCGCCGATGATGCGGAGCGTGTCCTTCTTCTCCTGGCTCTGCGTCTCGGGGATGACGATGACCGAGCGGAGACCGAGGGCATTGCCGACGAGGGCGAGGCCGATGCCGGTATTGCCGGCGGTGCCTTCGACCACCACGCCGCCCGGCGCGATGGCGCCGCGGTCGAGCGCGTCGCGGATGATCGACAGGGCCGCGCGGTCCTTCACCGACTGGCCGGGGTTCATGAACTCGGCCTTGCCGAGGATCTCGCAGCCGGTCTCTTCCGACGCTTTCCGCAGGCGGATCAGCGGCGTGTTGCCGATCGCAGCGATGACCGAAGAACGCGAATCCATGCCCGTGATGGCTGTCCGTGCGAAGCCGGACGGTCCGGCCAGTTCGGCGGCAAGCTACAGACTGGCTACCGGGCCAGCAAGGCGAAGTCCGGTCTGTTCACAGCGCCGGCGGAGAACGTCATTCCGCTGGCGCGAGCTGCTTCGGCTGGCGGCGGAACGTCACCCAGGCCGGCCGCCGGAAGAGGAAGCGGAACGGCGTGTTGCGGACCGTCCGGAACATGAGTACCGGCCCGATGACGCCCGCGGCGGTGACGATCAGCGAAATGACGCCGGGGTCGGTGACGAAGCCGGTCGCAAGGAGGATCGTGCGCGCGCCCGCCATGAAGATGAAGAAGGCGAGATAGAGAACGATCGAGTTCTCGCCGAGATAGCGGAGCGGGGCGCCGACCCTGGTGAGCGACATCAGCGCGCCGAACGCGACCACCGCCATGCAGCCGACGAGGCCCCAGGCGAGCGAAACGCCAGGGAGCGGGGCGATGCCGGTCTTCACCAGCGTCCAGTTGGCGACGGCCCAGACGAGGAGGGCGACGATAGTCGGCGCTACGTGGCGCATCGCCGTCTCGGCGACGCGGAACACGAACGGGGCGAAGAGGTAGCCGATGTAGAAGAAGACGAAGCGGGTGGCGAACTCGTCGATCACCATCCAGCCGGTGTGGATCGGCAGGATTTCGAGCGCCGCACCGACCACCAACACCGCCTGCCACGGAACGCGGAACTGCTTCAGGAGCTTCACCGTCACGAACAGGACGGGGAGGAGATAGATGAACCAGAGCGTGCCGAACGGGTCGATGAAGGAAAGGAGGAACAGTTCGCCGACGCCCGGCCAGCCGAGCTCGCCGGCCATCGACGGCGCCTTGAAGGCGAACGAGATGAGGAGCCACAGGACGTAGAAATAGAGGTAGTGGACGACCTTCTTGTCGGCGTAGTGGCCCCAGTCGCGATCGATGACGCGCGACAGGAAGAGCCCCGCGATCAGGAAGAAGTCCGGCATCCGGAACGGCCGGGCGAAATCGACGACGGGGTGGAGGAAGCCGACCGCACCGTTCATCGCCTCCTCGACGCCGAGCGTCGAGTGCATCATGACGATCAGGACCATGCAAAGGCCCTTGGAGTAGTCGACCCAGTCGACCCGCGGTTTCAGGCTCGCCATGGCAATGCTCGCGTCTTGCTGAGACGGCGCGAGGATACGCTTCCGGTTGCGATTTAAGTCGCTTTGTCCGAAGTAACGTTAAGGCGGCGGGAGAGAATTCGAACAGCGATCCGGCGTTCCCATGCGGATCAGGTGTTTGGCGGGAGCGGGCGGCGTCCGGGCCTGTGCGCTTCGGGGGGCGAGTTGCGACCCTTCGCCTGATCCCTTGCCGACGCGATCCGATTCACCCCATTTGGGTGGCGGCAACGGGCCGACAGGCAGGAGACGCGATGCGAGCGGTGGAGAACGGACTGGAACGGGCGATCTTCGCGAGCCGCTGGCTGCTCGCGCCATTCTTCGTCGGGCTGATCGTCGCGATCCTCGTTCTCCTCGTCAAGTTCGGCAAGGAGCTCTGGTACCTCGTCAAGAACGTTTGGGATTCGGGCGAATACGACGCGGTCATCTCGATCCTGACGCTCGTCGACACGGCGCTGATCGCGAGCCTTCTCCTCATCATGATCTTCTCGGGCTACGAGAATTTCGTGTCGAAGATGAACGTCGGCGGCCACGAGGACAGGCCGGCCTGGATGGGCAAGGTCGGATTCTCCGACCTCAAGATCAAGCTGATCGGCGCGATCGTGGCGATCTCGGCGGTCGAGCTCCTGAAGGCGTTCCTGACGAGCACCGCCTATACGAACGAGCAGCTCGCGTGGAAGGTGATCATCCACCTCACTTTCGTCGTCTCCGGCGTCCTCTTCGCCATCACCGACCGGCTGACGGAGGGGAAGAAGGACAGCAAGGCGAAGTCGTACGCTCCGGCGCCGGTCGAAGGCGACCAGGGCATGATCCGTTGAAGTCGGATCATGCTCGAGCAGGGAATCGCGCGACGGGCGTGATCCGATTTCAACGGATCGCGCTCTAGCGCCGCTACAGGGGAGGTTACGGTGTTCAAGCGCATCCTCGTGGCGGTCGATACCGCCGATGCCGACAGAGGCCGGGCGATCGCGGCCGTCGCGGCCGACATCGCCAAAGGCTCCGGCGCGGACCTTCGCCTGATGACGGTGCCGCTGATGATGGAAGCGGTCCGCGACTACGTGCCGGCGAGCGTGATGGCGCGCGACGAGGCCGCCGCGGTGAAGGACCTCGAGGCGATCGGCGCCTCGCTCGGCCTGGCGGCGGGGAAGGTGACGTTCGCCGCCCCGGCCGGCAACATCGCCGACCGGACCCTTGCCGAGGCCGCCACCTTCGGGGCCGACCTCATCGTCATCGGCCCGCACAAGCCCTCGTTCGCGAAGATGATCCTCGGCTCGAACGCCACCGCGATCCTCAGGAACGCGAAGGTCTCGGTTCTGGTGGCGCGCTGAGGCCGGCGGGGGTTCAGGCTTCCGGCTCATCGAGGAGGTTGACGGCCTCGCGCAGCGCCACGATGTGCGGCGGCGGCGCTTCCGCATCCGCCCGGTTCCAGTAGGCGGTGTGCCACGACAGCGCCCAGCGGCCCGGTCGCGGCACCTCGACGTCCCTGATGCCGGTCCCGAGAACGGTCCCGAGTTCGCCGCCCACCATGTCGCCGTTGAAGGCGCTGGCGGGGAAATGGAGGTTGGTCCACCGCGTCAGGCCGAACAGGGCGGCGTGGTGGAGACGCTGCATCGTCGCCGGATCGTAGCCGTCGGCGGTGAAGGTGAGCCGCCCGTCCTCGCCGTCGTAGCGCGGCGGGCAGGTGGGGGCCTCGCGGTCATCGAGGCGTGCCTCGAAGTTGCGGGCCATCTCGGCCTCGCCGCCGCCGGCGGCGTTGAGGTAGCGGGCGTGGGTCAGCGGCGAGCCGAGGGTCACGAAGTCGGTGACGAGCCAGAACGGCCTTTCCGGCGTGGCGCGGGCGGCTTCGAGGTTCGACAGCAGCGCGCGGCCGCGGTTGCGCCAGGCCGTTCGCTGGTCGTCGTCGAACGTCACCGGATCGGGGACCGGCACGCCGTTCCGGAGCGGGAACCGGTCCTGCGCCGAAAGACCCGTCACGCCGGCCACGTTCCGGAACGAACTGCAGACCTCGGACCAGTAGGCGCGCAGGATGTCGTAGGCGATCACGCTGCCGAGGCTGTGGGCGACGACGACGACGCGGTCGAAATGACCGTTGTGGAGGGCGGCAAGCGTTCGCGCCCCGATGGCGCGGATCTCGCGGCGGACGCTGATATTGGCCGGACTGTTGCGATAGTAGCGCGCCGCGTCGCCGACGACGGACGTCAGGAAGAAGGCAGCCATTCCGGCGAGGATCAGCATGACGCCGCCGGCGGTGAAGAGGCCCGGCGCATGCGACAGGCGCCACAGGATGGCCTCGTGGAAGCTGCCCGCGCCACGGAACCACATCGCCGCGAGAAGGACGAAGACGGCGAGCGTGGCGAGGACCCACAGACCCCGGCGCCCCATGGCCATGCGGACCAGCACCGCCGTCAGGACCCAGGGAAGGACGAGGTCCCATGGCGCGCCGATTTCGGCGAGCCCGAGAAAGGCGAGGCCGGCCTGGAGAAGGAGAAGCACGGCCGCTGTGATCGCGACGACGAGGAACGGCACCGCAACATGCCACACGCGCGCGACGTCCGGCCGGAGCGGTCGCGGGCCCTTCCGGACGAACTCGAACAGCCACAGCAGCACCGCGACGAGCCGCGTCTCCGCCATCACGTGCGCCCAGTAGAGTTCGTGGAACTCGATCTGGTGGCGCTGCCCGGCAACGGTGCTGGTCGTGACCACCGGCAGGTCGATGTCGCCGACGGCGCGGTCGAAGTGGAGCCAGTGGTCCGGCTTCGGGCCGCCGACCCGCCGGTCGGTCGTCCACACGGCGTCGACCACGCCGCGGAGGGTATCGAGCGGGCGCTGGTTGCCGATGCCGTGGACGATGAGCACCGCAGTCCGCCGCGCGCGCTGAGGCTCCGCCGGTGCCGCAGCGCCGCCGGAGACAGGTTCAGTCTGGGGGTCGTCCGCCATTTCCCCCGGCCTCCATCCGGCCGGGAGGCTACAACCGGCGCGAGGGTCGTGGCAATTGGGCGGCCGGAAGGGTTGCGCTTCAGGCGGCGCGCGCCGTGATCCCGGCCCGCGCCACGGCGGCAGGGACCGGGCCGCCGAGGGCCCAGTCGAGGAGTTCTGCCGTGTGGACGATCGGCACCGCGCTGCCGCGGTCGCTGAGGCCTTTGCCGATCTGGGCGATGCAGCCGATGTTGCCGGTGGCGATGATGTCCGGCCGGGTCTTCTCGATGTTGTCGACCTTCCGCTCGCGCAGCTTTCCGGCGATCTCGGGCTGGAGGATGTTGTAGACGCCGGCCGACCCGCAGCAGATGTGGCCTTCGGGGACGTCCTTCACCTTGAAGCCCGCGGCGGCGAGGAGGCGCTTCGGGCCGTCCTTGAGCTGCTGGCCGTGCTGCATCGAGCAGGCCGAGTGGTACGCCACGGTGAGGCCCGTCGGGGCGACGCGGCCGAGGTCGAGCGTCGGCAGGAACTCGGAAATGTCCTTCGCAAGCGCCGAGACCCGCGCTGCCTTCTCGGCATAGGCCGGATCGGTGCGGAACATGAAGCCGTAATCCTTGATCGTCGTGCCGCAGCCCGAGGCGGTGATCAGGATGGCGTCGAGGCCGTCGCCCTCGATCTCGCGCGACCATGCGTCGACGTTCTTCTTCGCCTGTTCGAGGCTCGCATGCTCGTGGCCCATGTGGTGGACGAGCGCGCCGCAGCAGCCTTCGCCCGCGGCGTAGACCACCTCGACGCCGAGCCGGTTGAGGAGGCGGACGGTCGCCTCGTTGATCTCGGGGGCGAGCACCGGCTGGGTGCAGTTCATCAGGAGCGCCACGCGCTTCACGCGCGGCTTCTCCGGGCGGAAAACGTCGCCGCCCTTTTCCTTCGGCCTGGCCGGGAGTCTTCGCGGGGCGAGGTCGAGCATCGCCCTGAGGCGCGGGCCGACGGCCGGCAGTACGCCGAGGACCGGCTTGAACGGGCGGCCGAGCTTCGCCGCGGTGAGCGCGAGGCGGAAACGGCCGGGGTAGGGGAGGATCCACGCCAGCACCTTCCGCATCAGACGGTCGTGCCAGGAGCGGGTGTAGGTCTCCTCGATGTACGCCCGGGCGTGATCGACGAGGTGCATGTAGTGGACGCCCGACGGGCAGGTCGACATGCAGGAGAGGCAGGAGAGACAGCGGTCGACATGCGTCACCACCTCTTTCGAGGCCGGCTTCGCATTCTCCAGCATGTCCTTCATCAGGTAGATGCGGCCGCGCGGACCGTCGAGCTCGTCGCCGAGAAGGAGGTAGGTCGGGCAGGTCGCATTGCAGAAGCCGCAATGGACGCAGGTGTGGAGGATCTTCTCCGACGCCGCGATGCGCGGGTCTTCCAGCCGTTCGGGAGCGAATTCGGTCCGCATCAGCGCCTGTCGTGTTCGATGGCCTGGGCGATGTAGTAGCGCAGCGCCGGCTCGTTGAAATCTGCGACACTCTCGAGCCGCACGTTCTTCGACACCTTCCCGACGCCCTCGAGGAGCCCAAAACGGTCCTCGAAATGGGCGCCGCGGGAGAACGCGAAGGTGAGGCCGCCCTTGCTGGCGTTCAGCACCGCGATGCCCCGCGTCAGCTTCCACATCGGGATGCCGTAGGAGATGCCCTCCCGGGCATCCGGCACGGCGTCGCGCATGAGGGCGACGATCTTCTGCGCCGCGGGACGGTACTCGGGGAGGATTCTCTCGGCGATGAATGCGTCGACTTCGGCGGTCATGGCGAGGCCTTGCCCGCGTAGTTCCAGGGGTTGAAGAGCGGCGCGCCGGTTCCATCGAAGTCGGCGGTGTTTCGCGTGGCGATGGTGAAGCCGTGTACGAGCGCAGTCGCGGCAATGAAAGCGTCGCGCTCGGATCGGGGATCAGGCACGTGCAGGGCGGCACATCGCGCCGCGACCGCTGCGTCGATCGGTAGGATCCGGCCGACGAAATTGGGATGGATGCCGGCGTCGATCCACCTCCTGAAGATCGTTGCGGTGGCAGGGTCGCGGCGACCGATCCTCAAGACGCCGATTTCAAGCTCGAGGATCGTAATCGCGGAGAGGAAGAAGCCAGGGAACAGGCTCGATCGGGCCCAGGCAGCCACGGCGGGGTGGGCTCTGTCCGGTCGCCTCAGCTCTGACACGACGTTGGTGTCGAGGAGATACATCAGTCGTCGATGTCGAACTCGGCTGGTTTTAGCGAGAAGCCAGTAAACTTCGGAATATCGAGCTCGAAATCGTCGTCGTCACTACCGGGTTGAGCGAGAGCTTCGAGAAGGGTCATGGGGCGAGACGAGATTCGCTGGTATTCCTCGTGCGTCAGCAGAACATGCGTCGGTCGGCCGCGATCAGTGATGATGACGGGTCCATTGTCGGCGAGCTTCTTCGCGGCGCTCCGATCCTGATTGAACCTTCTGCTGGAGATCGTCGTCGCAGGCGGCTTGGCGTTGATGTTCATTCGTCCGCCTCCTTCGACGCCGGAAGGTACAATGTAGCAACGTAGCTACATCACGGCAATGCCATAATGTCGTTCACGCTGGCTTCGGTCATCCGACCCCCTATCGCCCATGCACCGGGTTCATGCCCGACGCGGACATTCGACAGCCGCAACCAGAGCGCGACTTCACCAGCTCTTGCAAGACGAGCAGCGTGACGGCCCGACCTGCGGCTTACGCCGACGGGTACATCCGTCCCGGCTCGAACACGCCCCTCGGGTCGAAGCTCGCCTTGATGCCGTTCGTCAGGCGCATCGAGACGGCGTCGAGCGGCTGGAACACCGGGACCGCGGCGCGCACGGCCTCGGGGGCCCGGACCAGCGTGGCGTGGCCGCCGGCCGTCGCGGTCGCTGCCCGGATGACCGCGGCGCCGGCATCGCCCGCGGCGAGGGTGGAGAGCCACACCAGGCCGCCGCCCCAGTCGTAGAACCAGCGGGCGCCGGGGAGCTGGCGGGCGATGGCGGCGGTCAGTTCGGGACCGCGCGTCGGCGCGGTCGAGAGGCGCCAGACGGCGTCGCTGTGCGGGTCGGCGAGGTAGGTGGCGTCGCGGACGTGGCGCCAGAGCGCTTCCGAGTCGGTGCCGTCGACGCGCTCGGTGCGGCGGCCCGCGGCGACGAGCTTCGTCAGCGCGTCGAGGCGGTAGGTGACCGAGTCGGCAAAGCCCTCGACGCGGACGAGCGTGCGGGCGCCGCTCCAGTCCATGCCGGCGGGAAGGTGCGCGGCCCCGGTCGGCTCGTAGGGCGAGCCGAGGGCTGCCGAGAGGGCGGCGATGGCCGCGCCGTCGTCGAGACCGTGGATGACGAGCGTCGCGATCGCCTCGGATTTCGGCAGCACCTTGAAGGTGACCTCGGTGAGGAAGCCGAGCGTGCCGTACGCGCCGGAGACGAGTTTCACGAGGTCGAGGCCGGTGACGTTCTTCATCACCCGGCCGCCGGACTTCACGATCTCGCCGCGGCCGTTGACGAGGCGGACGCCGATGAGGCTGTCGCGCGCGGCGCCGCCGGCGATCCGGCGCGGGCCGGAGACGTTCGCCGAGGCGACGGCGCCGATGGTCGGCGCGCCGGTCGAGGCGAGGAGGGCGCGGTGGTCCATCGGTTCGAAGGTGAGGAACTGGCCGTGCTGCGCGAGGGCGGCTTCGACCTCCGCCAGCGGCGTGCCGGCCTTCGCACAGATCACCATCTCGGACGGTGCGTGGAAGACGATGCCCGAGAGTCCCGACGCCGACAGGGTGGCGTCGGCGACGACCGGACGGCCGAGGCCGGCGCGCGTGCCGGCGCCGCGGATCGCGAGCCGCCGGCCCGCCGCGGCTGCGGTCGCGACGGCCGACGCTGCTTCCTCCTCGGAGGAGGGCGTCAGGATCTCGCGCTCCGTTCCCCTCACGCGGCGACCGGGAAGGGCGGCGTGCGGCCTTCGAGCGGGAACACCTTCGCCGGGTTGAGGAGCCAGGCGGGATCGAACACGGCGCGGACGCGCATCTGCTGGTCGAGGTCGACCCGGCTGAACTGGACGCCCATCAGGTCGCGCTTCTCGATGCCGACGCCGTGCTCGCCGGTGAGGCAGCCGCCGACTTCCACGCAGAGGCGCAGGATGTCGTTCCCGGCCTCCTCGGCATCGTGCGACTGTTGCGCGTCATTGGCGTTGTAGAGCACCAGCGGGTGGAGGTTGCCGTCGCCGGCGTGGAAGACGTTGGCGACGCGGAGGCCGTAGGAGGCGACGATCTCGCCGATGCGGCGGAGGACGAGCGGGAGCTGGCCAGTGGGGATCGTGCCGTCCATGCAGATGTAGTCGGCGACGCGGCCGGTGGCGCCGAAGGCGGACTTCCGGCCCTTCCAGATCAGCGCCGTCTCGAGCGCGGACTTCGATTCGCGCACGGTCTCGACGCCATGCTCGCCGGCGATGGCGACGATGCGGGCGAGCTGCGCCTCCATCTCGCTCTCGGAGCCTTCGACCTCGACGATCAGCATCGCGCCGGCGCCGAGCGGATAGCCGGCGTGCGAAAAGGCCTCGCAGATCGCGACGGCTTCCTGGTCCATGAATTCGAGCGCCACCGGCACCATGCCGGCGGCGATGATCCCCGCCACCGCGGCGCCGGCCTTGACGCTGTCCGGGAAGGCGAGGAGGACCGGACGGGCGCCCTCCGCATGGCGGAGGATGCGGACCGTCGCTTCCGTGACGATGCCGAGCTGGCCTTCCGAGCCGCAGACGAGACCGAGGAGATCGTAGCCGGGCGCGTCCAGATGCGGGCCGCCGATGTCGACGATCGAGCCGTCGATCAGCACCATGCGGACGCCGAGGAGGTTGTTCGTGGTCACGCCGTGCTTCAGGCAGTGCGCGCCGCCCGAGTTCATCGCGACATTGCCGCCGATCGTGCAGGCGAGCTGCGAGGAGGGGTCGGGCGCGTAGAAGAAATCCTCGTGCCGCACGGCGTCCGTGATGGCGAGATTGGTCACGCCGGCCTGCACTCGCGCAAACCGGTTGGCAAAATCGACTTCGAGGATCTTCGTCATCTTGCCGATGCCGACGACCACCGCATCCTCCTGCGGGATCGCGCCGCCGGCGAGCGACGTGCCGGAGCCGCGTGCAACGACCGGCACCTTCTCCTGATGGAGGAAACTGAGCACCGCGGCCACTTCCTCGGTCGTCCGCGGCAGGACGACGGCGAGGGGCAGGCGCCGGTAGGCGGTGAGGGCGTCGGTGTCGTAGGCGCGGCGCTCGTTCTCGGACGTGATGAGCGCCGCCGGCGGAACCAGACGGGAAAGGCCAGCCACGATCTCGGCGCGGCGGGCGAGGATGTCCTTGTCGGGGGCGGGGAAGGGGATCATCGCCGCTCCGTTGCCGCCGGCTATACCGGCTCGACCGTCCGCGCCTTCTTGCCCGGCGTCGGCGTCCATGCGTTCTCGACGGTGAGCTCGGGGTCGAGGCAAAGGATGTCCTCGAACTCGTTCACCTTGTCGATGTCGGTGCCCATCGAGATGTTGGTGACGCGTTCGAGGATGAACTCGATGACGACGGGAACCTGGTGCTCCTTCATCAGCGCCTCGGCCTTGGCGAAGGCGTCCGCGAACTCGTTCGGGCTCTTCACCCGCACGCCCTTGCAGCCGAGGCCCTCGGCCACCGCGACGTGGTCGACGCCGTAGCCGGGCACCGCGTCACCGTCGTCGCTGGCGTTGATGTTCTCGAAGGCGAGGCTCACCTCGAAGTCCATCTGGTAGCCGCGCTGCGACTGGCGGATGAGGCCGAGATAGGAGTTGTTCACGACGACGTGGAGGTAGGGCAGCTTGTGCTGCGCGCCCACGGCGAGCTCCTCGATGAGGAACTGGAAATCGTAGTCACCCGAGAGCGCGACGATCTTGCGGTCGGGGTCGGCGGCGCGGACGCCGAGGGCGGCGGGCAGCGTCCAGCCGAGCGGGCCGGCCTGGCCGCAATTGATCCAGTTGCGCGGCTTGTAGACCCGGAGGAACTGGGCGCCGGCGATCTGCGACAGGCCGATGGCGGTGACGTAGGTGACGTCACGGCCGAACCGCTCGTTCATCTCCTCGTAAACGCGCTGCGGCTTGAGCGGCACCGCGTCGTAGTGCGACTTCCGCAGCATGTTTTCCTTGCGGTAGAGGCACTCCTCGGCCCAGGCCGAACGGTCGCGCAGTTTTCCGGCGGCCTTCATGTCGCGCGCCACCTCGATGAAGAGGCGGAGCGCGGCGCCGGCATCGGAGACGATGCCGTAATCCGGCGCGAAGACGCGGCCGATCTGCGTCGGCTCGATGTCGACGTGAACGAATTTCCGGCCCTTCGTGTAGGTTTCGAGGCCGCCGGTGTGGCGGTTGGCCCAGCGGTTGCCGATGCCGAGCACGAAGTCCGACCTGAGGAAGGTCGCGTTGCCGTAGCGGTGGCTGGTCTGGAGGCCGACCATGCCGGCCATCAGGCGGTGGTCGTCGGGGATCGAGCCCCAGCCCATCAGCGTCGGGATGACCGGGATGCCGGTGATCTCGGCGAAGGCGACGAGGAGGTCCGACGCATCGGCGTTGATGATGCCGCCGCCGGCGACGATCAGCGGCCGCTCGGCGGCGTTCAGCATCTCGATGGCCTTTTCGGCCTGCTTCCGCGTCGCGCCGGGCTTGTAGACCGGCATCGGCTCATACGTGTCCGGATCGAACTCGATCTCGCCCATCTGGACGTCGATCGGCATGTCGATCAGCACGGGGCCGGGGCGGCCGGAGCGCATCAGGTGGAACGCCTTCTGGAACGCCATCGGCACGAGGGCCGGTTCCATGACCGTGACCGCCCATTTCGTCACGGGCTTGGCGATCGACGCGATGTCGACGGCCTGGAAGTCTTCCTTGTCGAGTTTTGCCCGCGGCGCCTGCCCGGTGATGCAGAGGATCGGGGTCGAATCGGCGCCGGCCGAATAAAGGCCGGTGATCATGTCGGTGCCGGCCGGGCCGGACGTGCCGATGCAGATGCCGATATTGCCGGCCCGGGCGCGGGTGTAGCCCTCGGCCATGTGCGAAGCGGCCTCGACGTGGCGCGCGAGGATGTGGCGGATCGAGCCGGCCTTCTTCAGCGCCGCATAGAACGGGTTGATGGCCGCGCCGGGTACGCCGAAAGCGACCGTGACGCCTTCCTTCATCATCACGTGAACGGCGGCTTCAACGGCTCTCATGCGAGGCATGCGGTCAGGCTCCGAAGCGATGTTCGAGACGGCGCGATGATCGGCCAATCGGCGGATGGGCGCAACGCTTTGGCCGGTGAACGGCCCAGTCGTCGCGTGCTCGTAGCAGGCCGGCCGGGCGAGATCAAACCTCCGCCGGGGCGGGAGCCGGTGCGCCATTTCGGCGCCTCCCGCCGTCGGCGCCGGACGAGAAGTGCGGAGTCAGAGGGGCAGGAGGACGCCGGCGGCGCTATTTCCGCCCGCGCGAGACGCGCTGGATTTCCTCGCGGACGAGGCGCTCGACGAGGGGCGGGAGGTTGTCGTCGAGCCAGTCGCGGAGCATCGGCCGCATCATGTCTTTCACCACGTCCTCGAGCGACCGCGCTTCCCGCGAGAACATCGTGTCGGCGAGCTGATCGAAGGCGGAGCGCACGGCGGCGTCCGAATTCGGGGACATCAGGGCGGCGTGCGGCTTGGCGGAAGGTGGCCCGTTTTCAGCCAGGCCCGCAGGAGCCGGGAGCGACGCCGCCAGGTTGGCAGGAGCCGGCGATGGGCTGACAATGGCGGCCGATGGGACGGGTGCCGGCGGAGCGGCCGCGGCAGCCTGAGCGGGGGCCGCCGGAACGGCGCGCGGCTGGGCAGCGGGCTCGGCGGGCCTGACGGGCGCGACCGGCGCCATCGCGGTTGCCGCGGTGGGGACGGCTGCCGCCGGAGCGCGCGGCGGGAGTTCCACCGGGCGCGGCGAGGCGAGGAGGCGTGCGACTTCGAGTTCGATCGAATTGACCGAGGGAACGCCACGCGGGACCGCTGCCGGCTGCGGCGAAAGCTGGCGGGCGGCCGCGAGCACCGGTTCGGCGCGCGAGGTGGCGGCGGGATCGAGCCGCGGAGCGGAAACCGGGGGAGCGACTGGCGTGGGCGCTGCGACGTGCGGAGGGGGCGCGGCGATGATTGCCGGTCTTTCCGCGGCGCCGCCGGGTGCGGTCACCGGCGTTGCGACGGCGGCCATGGGCGCGCGGGCCGCGATCGGCGGTGAAGCGGTGATGACGGCGACCGTGTCGGCGAGCGTCCGCGGCGCCGGTGCGGCGGCCACGGCAGCCGCGACGGGGATGGGTTCAGCCGGCGTGCTCGCCGGGGGCGGGGCCTCGAACCGCACCGGCGGCACCGCCAGCGGCGCCGCGGGCTCGCGGATGATCGGAGCGGGGCCCGCGACGGTGGCCGGCCGCTCGACCACCGAGAGATGCGGCGTGGGCGCCGGCTGCTTCTTCGGACCGTCGTCGTCCGCGATGATCCGCCGGATCGAGGCGAGGATGTCCTCCATCGACGGATCGGAGGCGGGTTCGAGCTTGCCCATGGCGCGTGCGGCTCCTCGCTTCATCGAAGCGAATCAATGCGATGGCGATGCCGCAAGTTGAGGCGCACGGCGCGCCCAAGTCAAAGCCCCGGACGCGCGAAACCTGAGGGAAGCGTTGGATTTTCCGCGGCTAGAACGCGAACGTCCTTGCGTGAACGAAGCCGGGCAGCGGGAAGGCCGGCGCGTTGAAGGCCGCCCAGCTGGCGACGTCGTTGCCGGAGCGGCGGAAGATCGTGGCCGTCGCCGACTGGCCGCGGCCGATGATGGCGACGAGCCGGCCGCCGTCACGGAGCTGGTCGGTGAGGGCGGTCGGCACGAAGTCGACCGAGCCGCCGAGGACGATCACGTCGTAGGGCGCCTCCGCCGCGTAGCCGGCTTCGAGATTGCCGTCGACGACGGCGACGTTGCCGATGCCGAGATCGATCAGCGTCTCGGTCGCCAGAGCGGCGAGTTCGGGATCGGATTCGATGGCGACCACCGAATTGCCGAGGCGCGAGAGCACCGCCGCGGAATACCCGCTGGCGCAGCCGACATCGAGGACGATGTCGGTATCCTTGATTTCCGCGAGTTGCAGGAGCTTTGCCAGCACCGCCGGCTCGAAGAGGTGGCGCTGCCTCTCGCCCCAGGATTCGACGCGAAGGGGCAGGGGGCCGTCGCTGTAGGCGAGGCTGCGGAGGCCGACCGGCACGAAATTCTCGCGCGGCACCTCGCCGAAGGCCGCGAGCACGCGGCGATCGGTAACGTCGGCCGTCCTGATCTGGCGGTCGACCATCGTCTCCCGCGCCGTGGCGAAATCCACCATCCGGGCTCCCTCCCCCTCCGATGTCCCCCGAAGGCTTAGCGGGCGCCGCGCACCGCAACAAGCGGACGGGTCGCCGCGCCGGTCACGATGCAGGAGGAGAGGGCTTGTGGCGCCGAACTGCCGCCTGTACATCCCGCGCCACGGCCTCGTGGCGGAGTGGTGACGCAGCGGACTGCAAATCCGCGTACCCCGGTTCAATTCCGGGCGAGGCCTCCAAGACCCCTTCTGGCGCTCCGCGCAGCGACAGAGTGCTGATCTACCTTGGCGCTTTCCCGAGAAGAGCTAAGTAATAGTCGGCCGCTACCTTATCGATGATACCCTTAACGACACGATCAAGTCTCTTATCGGCCCCATAATCCGCAGGGGCTGCGAAGCTAATACGCCCCTCACTCATCAGCTTCTCCGATTTTGCCGGGCCATCGGAAGATGCGGCGTCGTAGACCGCGATGGAATGTCCCCCGAGTTCCTTGACTAGTCTGAAGCACGGAATGTCTGTTTCTCCATCGCCGATGTAGACGATGTGCTCGAACGGTATTCGGCGTTCATGCTGCGGAACGTATGAATTGATCTTACTGTGATCTGTGACTGTTAGACTGCCCTTGTTGATTCTGAATAGATATTGTGTCTTCGTGGTGTAGTTGAGTGCTAACGCCGGCCAGGTAGCTACATCGTTCGGATCATATAGGAATGACGAAGCAAAAACCGCCTTGAAGCGAGTGCCGATCGACGTGCCTTCGACTATTTCTTTGATGCCAGAAGATATAATATAGTGTTCGATCCGAACGCCGCTTGACTTTCCATAGGCATCAATTCGGCCGAACCAATTCCGAACGCCGCTAAACAGCCGAAGCTTTGAACCAAATGATTGGATGTCTTTCCGGTGGACGGGGACGCGCGCTGCGCGAGCCTTCTCCAACATGAGATGCATATACACGAGCACCTCGTCGGCCTCCTGGCTCTTGGCCAGCTGCTTGACCTCCGTCCAGAACTGCCCTCGATCAATGCTCACGGTAGGCATGAACGCGTGCTCTTGCATATTGCCAGGAGCTAGAGTCCCGTCAAAATCGTAAGCGAGAGCAAGAGTAGGCTTCGGGGGCTGACCCCGTCCTTTATCCCCTTGGCGGGTTTGGGTCGTGTCCATAGGTGTTGCGGGCACGGATTCTCCCATCTCTTCCTTGAAGGATGGCTTCTCCGCCTTCGCCGCGAGCGCGACGACGGGTTTCGTTCCACGCTTCGGCTTGGGTTGAGTGGATGGACGTTGCACGCTCACTCCCCTCGCGTCTTACAGCCCAGCCTTCGCCGTGATTCGTAGTCCAATAGTTCTTGCCTCGCGCCATATGGCCCTCATTACCGAATCGCGCAGATCACCTTTGACTTGATTCTAGCTTATCCTGCGTAGTGATTGGTCGTCGCAAGTGAGATACGGATCGCATCCGTTGCGACCTGCTGTCGTTGCCCAAAGTGACACAAGCTATTGCGTTGCTTGGAGCGGTCACCCACTAAGCCTTCTTCCTCGGCCCGCCGCGGACGAGCGACCACGGCACGACCACGCGCTCGCCGTCGCGCTCCAGCACCGCGCCCTCGACGCCGAAGGTGCGGTTGAGGAGGCCTTCCTCCAGCACCGTCGCCGGCGGGCCGTCGGCGACGCATTTGCCGTCGTCGAGGACGAGGATGCGGTGGGCGAAGCGGGCGGCCATTGCGAGGTCCTGCAGCACGGCGACGACGGCGACGCCGCTCTCGGCTTCCTCGCGGA
>JADLGL010000072.1 GCA_020849325.1 Bauldia sp.
ACGAACAGCGGCATCTTGTGCAGGGTCATGCCCGGCGCGCGCATGTTGAAGATCGTCGTGATGAAGTTGATGGCGCCGAGGATCGACGATGCACCCGCGAGATGGAGCGAGAGGATCGCGAAGTCGACGGCCGGCCCGGGCGCGCCGGTCGTGGAGAGCGGCGGATAGACCGTCCAGCCGCCACCGACGCCGTGGTCCGTGCCCATCGCCGGCATGAACAGCGACGTGACGAGGAGGAGGAGCGCCGGCGGGAGCAGCCAGAACGAGATGTTGTTCATGCGCGGGAACGCCATGTCCGGCGCGCCGATCATGAGCGGGACAATCCAGTTGCCGAAGCCGCCGATCATCGCCGGCATGACCATGAAGAACACCATGATCAGGCCGTGCGCCGTCACGAACACGTTGAAGACGTGCGGGTTCGAGAAGATCTGCATGCCGGGCTGCATCAGCTCCATGCGCATGCCGATGGACAGGACGCCGCCGACCAGACCGCCGATGATGGCGAAGATCAGGTAGAGGGTGCCGATGTCCTTGTGGTTGGTCGAGTAGAACCACCGCTTGAAGAAGGTGGGGTGACCATGACCGTGGTCGTCGTGGGCGTCGTGGCCGTGTGCGGCCGCTGGTGCGTGTCCCGCCATGATATGCTCCCTATAATCCCCTGACCGACGCCTAGAGACCGGCTACCTGCGCCGCACGGCGCTCGGCAGTCCACTGGTCGAGAAGGGCGTTGGCCCCAGCCTGATCACGCGCTTCCATCGCCGCGACCCACTGGTCGAACTGCTCGGCGCTGACCACGTGGACCTCGATCGGCATGTTGTAGTGGTTGCGGCCGCAGAGCTCAGAGCACTGGCCGTAGAAGACGCCCTCGTGATCCGCGCGGAACCACGATTCGGTGATGCGGCCCGGAACCGCGTCGAGCTTCACGCCCATCGACGGCAGCGCGAAGGCGTGGATGACGCCCGTCGGGCCGGCGGTGATCTGGAGGCGCACGACGGTGCCGACCGGAACGACCGCAGGGTTGTTCACCGAGAGGAGGCGAAGGTCGTCGGGACCGAGCGCGTCTTCCGCCAGCGGGGTCGAGGTGATCGTCCGGATGCCCGCGATATCGGGGTAGTCGTACTGCCAGAACCACTGCTGGCCGGTGGCCTTCAGCGTGATCGCCTCATCGGGGTTGTAGTCGTCGATGATGCGGCCCGGATCGTACTGGGCGAAGAGGAGCGAGAACGACGGGATCGCGATGCCGACGAGGATGAGCACCGGGACGACGGTCCACAGCACCTCGATCATCGTGTTGTGCGTCGTCTTCGACGCGACCGGGTTCCGCCTCGAATTGAAGCGGATCATCACCGTCGCGAGGAGGATCATGACGAAGACCGTGATGACCGTGATGACGATCATGACGCCGCCATTGAAGCCCCAGATCCTCTCCATGATCGGCGATGCCGGTTCGGAGAGATACATCTGCCAGTCCTCGGCGTGATCCTGCGCCAGCGCCGCGGTAGGCGCGAGAAGCGCCGCCGCAGCCGCCAGGCGGCCAACGTTGCGCCCCATCAATCCAATGCTCTTGGTCACTTGCCCCAAGCCCTCCGTGAACCCTGCGTCTCCCCGAGACCGCCGTGGCGCCTCTGGCGCCGTGCCGGTTAACCGATCCCGTATGATCTGTGCAAGCCACGCATCGTCGCCGTGCTCCCCGCGCCGGATGCGTCTGCCGCGCGAAAACCCCCGTTTCGACGGCACTTTAGAACAGAAACCACAAAGCCCGACCGTCTCGCAATGCCTCCGAAGAAGGCACGATGCGGCATTTTTGCAGCAGGCTTGAAACCCGCCCGACTCCTGCCGCCTTCCCCCTCTTGATAATCCGTTAGCAGTGCCTCACTGCGGCGGCAACAACACGGAGGGCCTGTCCCACATGACGATTCGGATTCACCGCGCGTCAGGCTCGATTCGGACCGCCGCAGCCCTCGCATCCGGTCTCGCTGCGGCCGCGGCCGCCGCACCCGCCGCGGCGCAGGCAATCCCCGACCGCGCGATCGGCGACTGGACGCTCGAATGCACGGTGCCTGCCGGGGCGCAGGGGCAGCAATGCTCGCTGACGCAGCGGGTCTATGCCTCGGACCGCAGCAATATCGGGCTCGACGTGATCGTTTTCCGCACCGCCGACAGGCAGTCCCAGCTGCTGCGGGTGTTCGCGCCGCTCGGCGTGCTCCTTCCCTACGGGCTGGGCCTCCGCATCGACACGGTCGCGATCGGCACCACCGAATTCGTGCGCTGCTTCTATCCGGAAGGGTGCATGGCGGAGGTCATCATCGACGACATCCTCCTCGGCCAGCTCCGCGCGGGCACGGCGGCGGAATTCGTGATAGTGACCACGCCGGGGGAGCCCATCGGGGTTCCGGTTTCGCTCCAGGGCTTCGCCGAGGGCTTTGACGCACTGCCGTGACAGAATTGCCGGACGCCCGTCGCGCCGCCTCGCCGCGGCTGCGGGAGCGATCGCGCTTGCCGCGGGCGGCACCGCCACCGCGCAGACGACGCCGGGCGAGGTCGTCACCGGCGCGTATGGCGACTGGCTGACGCGCTGCTTCGCCGACGCGCCGCAGCCGGACTGCGCCCTGACGCAATATGTCGTCGCGGAAGACCGGCCGGGCGCCAATCTCAACGTCGCCGTCTGGCGCGGCCTGCCGGAGGGCGACGCGCTCCAGGTGATCGCGCCGCTCGGCGTGGCGCTCCGGCTCGGCGTCACGATGTGGATCGACCAGGACGCGCTCGGCGCTTCGGCCGAGGCGGTCCGCGTCGGCACGATCGCGTTCGAGAGCTGCGGCACCGATGGCTGCCTCGCCCAGGTGCTCCTCGATGCCACGACGCTCGGCCTCCTCCGCAGCGGCGCCACGGCGGTGTTCGTCTTCACGATGAGCGCCGCGCCCGACGAGGCGGTCGGGATCCCGATCTCGCTCGCCGGCTTCGGCGCCGGCTTCGACGCGCTCGCCGACTGATGCCGCGGCGGCCGGACCCCGCCATTGCCGTCCGCGACGCCCGCCGCGCCGACGTGCCGGTGATCGTCCGGATGGCGGGCGACCTGTCGCGCCATGACGGCGACCCCGACATCCATTTCGACGCGGCGGCGGCCGACGACGACCTTTTCGGCCCGCGACCGTGGGTTTCCGGGCTCGTCGCCGAGATCGGGGGCGCCGTCGCCGGGATGCTGCTGTGGTATCCCGCCTACGAGACGGCCTGGGCGGCGCGCGGCGCCTTCGTGGTGTCGCTGTGGGTCGACGCGCCGTTCCGCCGCCGCGGCGTCGCCACGGCGCTCGTCGCCGCCGCGGCCGACCGGACGACGAAGATCGGCGGCGAGTATCTATGGTGGGCGTCGAAGCCTTCAAACCGGCGGGCCCATGCTACATATGCGTCCCTTGGGGCGCTCGCCGAGCCGGTCATGGCCCACGCGCTGGTCATGGACGCTTTCGCAACGCTCGCCCGCTTCGCCGCCCCGGCCGAGGATTGATCGCCATGACCGACGCAACCGACAGCATTCTCACCCGCGCCGGGCTCGACCGCGAGCACGTCCGCGGCCTCGTCGCCGACGCGCTTTCGGGCGCGGACGACGGCGAACTCTATCTCGAATACAGCCAGACCGAGGGCCTTGCCTTCGACAACGGCCGGCTCAAGACGGCCTCGTTCGACACCTCGCAGGGTTTTGGCCTCCGCTCGATTGCCGGGGAAGCCGCCGGCTACGCCCATTCGGGCGAAATCTCCGAGGCCTCGATCAAGCGCGCCGGCGAAGCGGTTGCGGCGGTCAGGCAGGGGCACAGCGGCACCTATGCCGGCCCGCCGCCGGGCACCAACCGCGCGCTCTACGGCGACGAGAACCCCCTCGCCTCCCCCACCTTCGCCGAGAAGGTGAAGATCCTCGAGCAGATCGACGCATACGCAAGGGCGAAAGACCCCCGCGTAAAACAGGTGTCGGCGTCGATCGCCGGCTCGTGGCAGCAGGTGGAAATCCTCCGAGCCGACGGGACGCTCGTCCGCGACGTCCGCCCGCTGGTGCGGATCAACGTCCTCGTCCAGGTGGGCAACGGCACGCGGCAGGAACAGGGCACGCACGGCACCGGCGGCCGCCAGGGCTTTGCGGCCTTCGTGACCGAGGACGTGTGGAAGAACGCGGTCGACGTCGCGCTCGCGCAGGCGCTCGTGAACCTCGAGGCGGAGCCGGCGCCGGCGGGAACGTTCGACGTCGTGCTCGGGCCGGGCTGGCCGGGCGTCCTCCTCCACGAGGCGGTCGGGCACGGCCTCGAGGGCGACTTCAACCGCCGCAAGCAGAGCGCGTTCTCGGGCCTGATGGGCGAGAAGGTCGCCGCCGACGGCGTGACGGTCGTCGATGACGGCACCATCGAGAAGCGCCGCGGGTCGCTCACGGTCGACGACGAGGGCACGCCGAGCCGGACGACGACGCTGATCGAGAACGGCATCCTCGTCGGCTACATGCAGGACCGGCAGAACGCCCGGCTGATGGGCATGCAGCCGACCGGCAATGGCCGCCGCCAGTCCTACGCCCACACGCCGATGCCGCGGATGACCAACACCTACATGCTCGCCGGCAACCGCGAGCGCGGGGAAATCATCGAATCGGTGAAGGACGGCATCTACGCGGTCTCGTTCGGCGGCGGCCAGGTCGACATCACCTCCGGCAAATACGTCTTCCAGTGCACCGAGGCCTACCGGATCCGGGACGGCAAGGTCGGCAACCCGATCCGCGGCGCCATGCTGATCGGCAACGGCCCGACCGACCTCAGGCGCATCTCGATGATCGGCAACGATCTTGCGCTCGATCCCGGCATCGGCATGTGCGGCAAGCACGGCCAGCTGGTCCCGGTCGGCGTCGGCCAGCCGACGCTCCGCGTCGACCAACTCGTGGTGGGCGGCACCGCGACGTAGGAGAGCCGGGGCGGCATGCCGGAGGCAATCGAGGCAGCATCGCACGCCGCCGACGCGGCGCATACGACGGGCGGGCTCGACCTCACCAATCTCGTGGTGCTCCTCGCCGCGGCGGTGATCGCCGTGCCGCTGTTCAAGCGGCTCGGCGTCGGGCCGATCATCGGCTATCTCGCGGCGGGCGTCGTGATCGGGCCGTCGGTGCTCGGCTTCTTCGCCGATCCGGCCTCGGTGCTCCACATCGCCGAACTCGGCGTGGTGCTCCTCCTCTTCGTCATCGGGCTCGAAATGCAGCCGTCACGGCTGTGGGCGCTCCGGCGGAGCATTTTTGGGCTCGGCGTCGTCCAGGTGATCGTGTGCGGCGCGGCGCTGACGGGCGTGCTGATCCTCGCCGGGCTCGATCCCGTGGCCGCCTTCGTCGGCGGGGCCGGGTTCACGCTCACCTCCACCGCGCTCGTCCTCCAGATCATGGAGGACGAAGGCTCCCTGCGGTCGCCGGGGGGCCAGAAGATCATCTCGATCCTTCTCCTCGAAGACCTCGCGATCGTCCCGCTCCTTGCGATCGTCGCCTTCCTCGATCCGGCGACCGACGGCCGCGCCGTCCCGATCTGGGTGCAGCTCGGCACGGCGGCGCTCGCCATCGTCGGCGTGATCTTCGCCGGCCGGCGCGTCCTGACGCCGCTCTTCCGCGTCCTCGCCGCGACGCGGGCGCGCGAGATCATGACGGCGGCGGCGCTCCTCGTCGTCCTCGGCGCCGCGATGGCGCTCGAAGCCGGCGGCCTCTCGATGGCGATGGGCGCCTTCCTCGCCGGCGTCGTCCTCTCCGAATCGAGTTTCCGGCATCAGCTCGAGGCGGACATCGAGCCGTTCCGCGGCCTCCTTCTCGGCCTCTTCTTCCTCGCGGTCGGCATGTCGCTCGACCTCGACGTCGTGTGGAGCGACTGGGCGCTCGTTCTGGGCGCCGTGGTCGGGCTGATGCTGCTGAAGGCATTCCTCGTCTACGGCATCGCCCGGGTGCTCAGGACCAATCACCGCGACGCCGTGCACCGCGCCCTCCTGATGGCGCAGGGCGGCGAGTTCGCGTTCGTCCTCTACGCCGCCGCGAGCGACGCCGATCTCCTCGACGGGCGAACGCTGGCGGTGCTGACGGCGGCCGTCATCCTCTCGATGGCGGTGACGCCGCTCCTGCCGCTCCTCCTCCGCTTCCTCGCGCCGCCGCCGCCGGAATCGCTCGACGGGCTGGAAGCGCCGGCGGACCTTTCGAGCTCCGCGCTCGTGATCGGCTTCGGCCGGTTCGGCCAGGTGACGTCGCAGTTCCTGCTCGCCCGCGGCGTCGACGTGACGATCATCGATTCCTCGCCGGAGATGATCCGCGGCGCGGCCCGGTTCGGCTTCAAGATCTATTTCGGCGACGGCCAGCGCGCCGATGTCCTCCATGCCGCGGGCGCGCACCACGTGAAGATCGTCTGCGTGTGCATCGACGATCGCGAGGCGGCGAACCGGATCGTCGACGTCTGCAAGGAGGAATTCCCCTACGCAAAACTGTTCGTCCGCACCTTCGACCGCGGCCACGCGATGGAGATCATCGGGAAAGGCGTCGAGTTCGAGATCCGCGAGGTGGTGGAATCGGCGCTGACGCTCGGCGAAGCGAGCCTCGTCGGCCTCGGCTTCACCGCCGAGGAAGCGGCGGAGACCAGGGCGGACGTCAGGGCGCGCGACATCGAGCGGCTCCGCCTCCAGGTGCTCGAAGGCACGATGACGGCCGGCCGCAACCTCGTCTTCCGCCAGCCGGTGCCGACGCCGCTGACGACGCCGGTCCGCGCATCGACCCCGCTCAGCGAGGAGACGGCCGTGGTGGTCGTGGCGGCGGAGCCGGAGCAGGTGCCCACGCCTACGGTGAGTTAAGCTTGCGGCGCCTTCCTGCGTGACGCTCGCCGCTTCGGCGCCGGCCCAGGGACGTCCGCGGCGGCCTTCGACCGGCGCCTGACGGCCGGCGCCGCATGCTCCCGCTTCAGCGCGGGCTCCGGCTTCGGGCGCGAAGCCCGCTTCCGCGGCGGCTTCGCCGGCGTCTCGGCCGGCGACTCCGGCGCCGCCGGCAGCACCAGGGGCAGGCCCGTCACCGGGTCCGGCGTGACGCGCAGCGGGGCACCGAAGATCGCGTGGATGCCGGCTTCCGTCACCACCGCTTTCGGCTCGCCGTCGGCAACGATGCGGCCGTCGCGGAGGGCGACGAGGCGGCGGGCGAACAGCGCCGCCTGGCCGAGATCGTGCATCACCGTGACCACCGTCAGGCCCTCGCCGTTCAGCCGGCGCAGGAGGGCGAGGAGATCGAGCTGGTGGGTGATGTCGAGAAACGTCGTCGGCTCGTCGAGAAGGACGAGCGACGGCTCCTGGGCCAGCGCGAGCGCGATGAAGGCGCGCTGGCGCTCGCCGCCGGAAAGCGTGCCGAGAGCGTGGCCGCGGAGTTCCGCGACGTCGGCCAGCGCCATGGCGCGTTCCACCATCGCGCGGTCGTGGCCGAGGCGGCGGCCGAAGAGGCCGCGGTGCGGAAACCGGCCGCGCCAGACGAGTTCCTCGACGATGAGATCGGGCGGGGCGAGCGGCCCCTGGGGCACGAAGGCGACGCGGCGGGCGAACGTGCGCGGGTCGACGTCGAAGATCGGCTCGCCCGCGAGGCTGATGGTGCCGGCATCCGGCCGCAGGAGGCGGCCGAGGCAGCGGAGGAGCGTCGACTTCCCGGAGCCGTTCGGGCCGATGATGGCGACGAATTCTCCGCTGTCCACGCCGAGCGATACGTCGTCGAGGACCACCTTGTGGCGGTAGGCGTGGCGGACGCCGGCGGCGGCGAGGAGCGGGCTCATGTCCGCGTCCGGACGAGGATGAGGAGGACCGGCGCGCCGACGAGCGCCGTCAGGATGCCGACCGGGATTTCCGAAGGGGCGATGACGAGGCGCGCGACGACGTCGGCGACCACGACGAGAAGCGCCCCGAGGATCGCCGCGAGCGGCATCGCGAACCGCTCGTCCGAGCCGATGAGGAGCCGGGCGACGTGCGGCGCGACGAGGCCGACGAAGCCGACGAGACCCGCGACCGAGACGGCGGCGGCGGTAAGGACGGCCGCGAGCGCGACGAGGACGAGGCGGGTCAGCTCCACCCGGAGGCCGACGCTGCGGGCGACGTCGTCGCCGAGGCCGAGGAGGTTGAGCCAGTCGGCGAAGACGATCGCAACCGCCGCGGCGACCGCCGTGTAGGGCAGGATCGTCCAGAAATCCTGCCAGTTCACGAGGTAGAGGCCGCCGGCGAGGAAGGCGAGGACGGCCTGCGTGAAGAGGTCGGACGAAGCGATCAGCGTCGTCGAGAGGGCCGTGAAGAGCGCCGCTACGGCGACGCCGGCAAGGGCGAAGCGGATCGGCGAGATGCCGCCCCGCCAGGCGAGGGCGAAGACGATTCCCGCCGCGGCCAGCGAGCCGAGGAAGGCCGCCAGCGGGACGAGCCCGGTGGGATAGCCGGGGACGAAGAGAAGGAGGCCGATCGCGGCAACGCCGGCACCGGCGGAGAAGCCGAAGATGTGGGGGTCGCCGAGCGGATTGCGCGTGACCGCCTGGAGGATCGTCCCGGCGATGGCGAGCGCCGCGCCGACGAGGGCAGCCACGAGAACGCGCGGCAGCCGGAGATCCCAGACGACCTGCCGGGCGAACAGGTCGCCGCCATTGAAGAGGCCGTTCAGCACCTGGCCGGGGCTGAGGGTCACCGCGCCGAACGCGGTGGCGGCAATGATCGCCACGACGAGGAGGACGCCCGCGATCGCGAGCGCCAACACCGCGCGCCGGTTCCGGCGCGGCGCGGAGACTGTTTCGGTGGCGGACAGGCCCACCACGGCATTCCTTCAGTGAAAGCGAGGCTCTTCAGTCAAAACGAGGCGGCCCGGGGCCACCCCGCACTTGGGGCGTGATCCGTTCGAGCCGGATCACGCCCGTCGTCCATTTCCTTGATGGAGCATGATCTTCGTCGAAGAACCGCATCACTTCTTCGCTTCATGCTCCTAGCACAACCGGACGGCTAAGGCAGTTCCGGGTGAAGGAGCTTCGCCAGCACCGGCAGGCCTTCCACCGCCCGCGGGCCGGGGTTCTGCAGGAAGGTCTCGAGGTCGATCTCGTGGACGCGGTTCGCCTGAACGGCCCGGAGCATCGGCAGCATCTGGCCGACCATCGCGCCGATCGACGGGCCGCCGGTGTTGCCGGGGACGACGACGAGGATGACATCGGGGTCGGTGGCGACGATCGTCTCGGGCGAAACGACGGCGAAGCCGGGGATCTGTCCGTTCTGCGGGATGTCGGCGGCAACGTTGAGACCGCCGGCGATGCCGACGAGGTCGCCGATGAAGGAATCGTTGAGCGCGACCGAGAGCGTGCCGTCGCGGCCGGCGACGAGGACGAGCGTCCGCGTCGGGGTGAGGTTCGCGACCGAGGCGATCACGGCGGCCTTCGCGGCTTCGGCGGCCACGGCTGCGGCTTCCGCCGTTTCGGTGGTGCCGACGACCTGGCCGAGGAGACGGATCGAAGCCGGAATGTCGTCGAAGCGGAGAGCGCCGACATAGACGAGCGGCGCCCCTAGGGCCCCGAGGGAGCCGGCGAGGTGCGCCTGAAATGCCGCATCGGCGACGATGAGGTCGGGCGTCTGCGCGAGGATCAGTTCCGGCGACGGCGCGTAGGCGTTGCCGATGTCGGCCATGGCGTCGGCGCCGGGAACGCCGGTCGCGGTCGCCGAGCGGGCGATGGCGACGCCGCCGGCGGCGTAGAGGAGTTCGATCGCCGACGGGCTGGTCGTCACGATCCGCTGCGGTGCGGCCGGAACGGTGACCTCGCGGCCGATGACATCGTGGAGGGTGACCGGGAAGGTCTGGGCAAGGGCGGCTGCCGGCAGCGTCGCAAGGGCGAGCGCGGCGAGCGCGAGGCGTCTCATCATGGTGCGTTTCTCCGAAGGGGCCGATGGCCGCGGGTCAAGACCGCGGGTGAGGCAGGACGCCCGGCGCAGCGTCGCGGCTCCGGCCACGTGCGCTTCATTGGAATTAGTCTAACTATCAACGGCTTAGATGTCCCGCCCGCAAGTGCTGTAGCACCGGCACATGACGGTGCCAACACGGAAGCATATGGACCGGCGCGTGAAAGAATGACGCTGGTACCGGCCTTCGTTCTCTCCTCCGCTCGTGGGCAAACCCATGTGGGACGGGGCGAGCGCAGGTGGTTCGACCAGGGCCTTTCGCGATTTCAAAGCGAAATCTCGAGGCTCGTCTCCCCCTCTGAAGGTCCCTTTAGGAGCCTGCCGGGCGGGGAGAGGACCCTTCAATGATCGCCGTAGACCGCACGTAGCCCGATTGGACGCGAGTGCGATTGCCCGCCCTCAAGGGGGGCGAGAGGACGCTCAGACCAGAGCCTTGAATCGCACTCCGGACGCCGCGACGCGATCAGCCGGGCACTACGAAAGGTTCGCCGGGGGCGGGGCGGTGACGCCGGCGGCGCGCTGCTGGCGCTGGCGGTACATCGAGGCGAAGTCGACCGGGTCGAGCATCAGCGGCAGGAAGCCGCCATTCCGGGTCGCGTCGGCGAGGATCTGCCGGGCGAACGGGAACAGCATGCGCGGAACCTCGATCATGCACAGCGGCTCGATCTGGGCGTCGGGCACGTTGGCGAAGCGCGCGATGCCGCAATAGAGGAGCTCGATCGCGAACATCGTCCGCTCGCCGTCCTTGGCGGTGCAGTCGAACTTGATCGCGACTTCCCAGTCGCCCGACGGCGTCTTCGCCGAGGTGACGTTGATGCCGACATTGATGCGCGAGCCCTGGTCGCGGGCCTGGATGACGCGCGGACCATCGGGATTCTCGAACGAGAAATCCTTCACGTATTGCGCGAGGATGTTCATGCGCGGCCCGTCGGCGCCCGGGATCGGTCCGAGCGTCGGAGCGCCAGCACCGGCGCCGTTCTGTTCGTTGTCGGCCATTGCACCATTCCTCTGAAGCGCAGCGCGGTGCTCCCCCCGCGACTTGCGCCGGTGGGCTAGCACGCAGGCGGGTGGCGATACAAGCGAGGCGGACGCATCAGCCGCGGCGCGGGCCGTCGACGCCGATCTCGCCCTCGATCACGAGGGTCGCCGACCGCGGCCCGCCATTGGGGCGCCGTGGGGCCGCGCGGGCGAAGGTCGCATCGAAGCTGGTTCGGAAGCGCGTCGCGAACGCATTGTAGATCGACGCCCGCACGGCGGGGACGAGAAGGACGAGCGCGAAGACGTCGGAGAAGAAGCCCGGCACCACGAGAAGGAGCCCGGCGATGAAGACGAGCGCCCGGTCGGCGAAAGCCGCGGCCGGGGCGCGGCCGCCGTCGACCTCGGCCCTGATCTCGCCGATGGCGCCAAGGCCGTTCCGGCGGAGAAGCGCGAAGCCCGAGACCATCGCGACGATGAGGAGGAGCAGCATCGCCAGCGCGCCGACGGCCTTCGCCACCACGATCATCGAGACCACCTCGACCGCGACATAGGCGACGGCGAGAACGGGAACGATCCGGAAAGGCATTCGCATTTAAGACCCTTGCTGCTAAGGCTTGGCTGCGCGGGGCTGGAAGGCCCGCAGTCAGACACTTAGATAGGATGCGCTTCCGTCCGCAGTAGTCCGGGCGGGATTTTGGCGCTTTCGATCTCACCAACGGTCGCATGAACGGCGTGATGGATATCTACACAATCATCTTCCTCGCGCTCGCCGTGGTGATCTTCCTCCGCCTCAGGAGCGTGCTCGGCAGGCGCACCGGCAGCGAGCGGCCGCCGTTCGACCCGTTCGCGCGGCGGAACCCGGCTCCGCCGGCGGGCCGGGACGGCGGCGACCGGGTCATCTCGCTGCCGCCGCGGCAGGGCCGCGATGCGGCGCCCGCGCCGGTCACCGGCGAAGCGCCGGCCGACGCCGATGTCCGCATCCGGCCGGTCGCCGCGCCCGGCAGCGCCGTCGCCGAGCAGCTGAAGCGCCTGATGGCGGTGGACCGCACGTTCGATCCGCCGGGATTCCTCGAGGGCGCCAAGGTCGCCTACGAAATGGTCGTGACCGCGTTCGCCGAGGGCGACCGGCGGCAGCTCCGCCAGCTCCTGTCGCGCGACGTCTATGACGGCTTCGTGGGCGCGATCGGCGAGCGCGAGGGCCGCGAGGAGAAGATCGAGTTCCGCTTCGTCGGCATCGAGAAGGCCGAGATCACCGAGGCGGCGATCCGCGGCAACAGCGCCCAGGTCACCGTGCGGTTCAACTCGCAGCTCATTTCGGCGACGAAGGACAAGACCGGCAAGATCGTCGACGGCGACGAGACCAAGGTCTCGGACGTCACCGATATCTGGACGTTCTCCCGCGAGGTCGCGGCGCGCGATCCGAACTGGAAGCTCGTCGCCACCGAATCCGTCGAATAACCGGCCGGCGGCGGGATCACCGGAGCGCGGCCCATGAGCGGCGGTCGACGGCGGCGGCCGCTCACGGACGAGGAACGCGCGCTGTGGGAGGCGGTCGCCAAGACGGCCGAACCCCTCGGCGCCCGCCGAAAGCCGCGCCGGAAGAAGCCGCCCGAGACGAAGGCCACGCCGGAAACGCCGCCAGGCCCCGCCCCGTCGCCCCCCGCCACGGGCGTCCCTCGCCGCGGCGCCGCAAAGGCGCCTGCGGCCGATGTTCCCGCGCCGCGGCGCGCACCGGCACAGGAGGCGATCGACCGGCGCACGGTGAGCCGCGTCGCCCGCGGCTCGATCGATCTCGACGGCCGCCTCGACCTCCACGGCTTCACGCAGGACGAGGCGCATCGCCGCCTCCGCGTCTTTCTCGCCGAGGTGCAGCGGCGCGGCGGCCGCATGGTGCTGGTGATCACCGGCAAGGGCGGCGCCGGCGAACGCGGCATCCTCCGCCGCATGGTGCCGCACTGGCTCGCGTCGGCCCAGTTCCGGCCGCTGGTCTCGGCGTTCGACGACGCGCATCGCCTCCACGGCGGCGGCGGCGCGCTCTATGTGCGGATCAGAAAAGCGTGACCGAAGCCGCCCTTCGGCCGGGGTCGCGGCCGGGGCATTCATCTTCTCCACCGAAACCGTACGCAAGAGGCGGCAAGGCGCGGATTTCGGCCATGACTTTGCCGTCAGGGCGCGCCTAGAATCGGCGCAGGCCTTCCCCAGCGCCGATGCCGGTCACCGGAACCGGTTGCCGTGTCGACGCGTTCACGGACAGCTCGAGCAAGCCCCTCTGGAGACAGCACAATGAGACGTATCATCGCCGCCAGCGCATTCAGCGTGGCGCTGCTCATGGCCGGAACGGCCCTTTCGCAGGTCGAGACCCCTGCCGCCACGATCATCGAGGTGCAAGGCACCGACCAGATTCTCGCGACCGACATCCTCGGCCACGCCGTCTACAACACGGCCGACGAGAGCCTCGGCGCGGCGGTGAACCTCGTCTTCTCGGCCGACGGCCAGCTGACCGGCGTCGTCATCGGCGTCGGCGGCTTCCTCGGCATCGGCCAGAAGGAAGTCGCGGTCCCCTACGAGGCGTTCACGATCACGGTCGTCGACAACGAACTCCGCCTCGTCGTCGATCTCACGCGCGAGCAGCTCGACGCCGCCGCCGATTTCCAGAATCTCGCGGAGCAGGACCTCACCTTCGACCTGACCGCGCCGGCGCCCGAGCCCACTCCGACGCCGGCCCCCGAGCCGACGCCGACTCCCGCGCCGACCCCGACGCCAACGCCAACTCCGACGCCAACTCCGACGCCGACGCCGACGCCGACCCCGACGCCGACTCCGACTCCGACTCCGACGCCGACTCCCACTCCCACGCCTACCCCAACTCCGACTCCCACGCCGACGCCAACTCCGACCCCGACGCCAACTCCGACACCCGCGCCCACCCCTGCCCCGACGCCGGCTCCGGCCGCTGATGCCGGCGCGGTCGATCCCGCGGTGATGACGGCCGGGCAGACGCTCTACGGCCGCAACTGCCAGAACTGCCATGGCGCGCAGGGCGAAGGCGGCGCCGGCGAGCGGCTCGTCGGCTCGCCGGTGGTGGCGTCCGTCGCCGGCGTGGTGAACCAGATGCTCCTCGGCGCGGTCGAGCACGGCATGCCGCCGTTCAACCGCCTGTCGGACGCGGACCTGGCGGCGATCGCCACCTATGTCCGGAACTCGTGGGGCAATTCCCATGGCGGCGTGACGGCCGAGCAGGTCGCCCAGATCCGCCTCACCGCAACGCCGGCGGAATAGCCATTCACGTCAAGCTGGAGGGGCCGGCCTTCGGGCTGGCCCCTTTTTCTTTCCCGGAGGGACCGTTGACGATCCGACTTCCGCTTCTCGCCGCTCTCGGCGGCGCCATCGCCCTTTCGGCCTGCGTGAGCACGCCCTCGGCCGATGCCGCGTGCAACCCGGTGCCGGCGCACGTCTTCATCGGCGAGCCCGCGACCGCCGCGAACATCGAGGCCGCCCGCATCGCGGCCGGCGCCAGCTCGGTGCGGACGATCGCGCCCGGCCAGGTGGTGACGATGGAATACCTCGAGGGGCGCCTCAACCTCGACATCGGCTCGGACGAAATCATCCTCGACGTGCGCTGCGGCTGAGCCTCACGCCTCGCGCGGTGTCTCCGGCCTGAGGAAGACCGCGGCGGCGACCGCGGCGAGCGCGGCGAGACCCGCCGAGACCGCCATCGCGGCCCGATAGGCGACGAGGAAGGCGTCGAGCGCCACCGCACGCGCCTCCGCGGCTTCGGGGAGGATGCCGAAGCGGGCCGACGGATCGCCCGTGGCGCCGACATAGATGAGCCCCGCGAGCGCGCCGACCGCGGCCACGGCGAGAAGGCCGCCGACGCGGGCGGCGGCGTTGTTGACGCTCGACGCGGCGCCGGCGCGGTTTTGGGGGACGGCGTTCATGACCGCGGTGGTCAGCGGCGACACGACGATCGTCATGCCGATCGCCATGAGAAGGAGCGGCGCCACCACGCCGAGCCAGAAGTCTTCGACGGCGAGCGCGAAGAGCGCGCAGGCGAGCGCCACCAGCGCCGAACCGGTCACCAGGAACAGGCGCGGCCCAAAACGGTCGGCGAGACCGCCGGCGAAGCGCGAGCCGAGGGCGAGGACGATGCCGAACGGCATCAGCGTCCACCCGGTCTGCGTCGGCGTCAGGCCGCGGCGGACCTGGAGTTCGTACGGAAGCAGGAACAGCGTGACGGCGAGGCAGCCGTAGAGGAACAGCGTCAGCAGATTCGCGCCCGTGAACGTGCGGGAGCGGAAGAGGACGGGCGGCACCAGCGGGTCGGCGGCGCGCCGCTCGACGGCGACGAAGACGGCGAGCCCGACGATGCCGGCGGCGATCGCCGCCGGCGCGAACGCGCCCGCGCCGCCCATGCCGCCGGAGAAGCCGGTGAGACCGGCGGCGAGGAGGCCGAAGCCGACGATCGCCAGCACCGCTCCGGTCCAGTCGATCGGACCGCGCGCGCCGGGGTCGCGGCTCTCGGGCACGGCGCGGAAGGTGAGCCAGAGGGCGACCGCGGCGAGCGGGACGTTGATCCAGAACGCCGCCCGCCAGTCGAGCGCATCGACGAGGAAGCCGCCGAGCGGCGGGCCGAAGGCGGTCGTCGCCCCGGACGCCGCGGCCCAGGTGCCGATCGCCCGGCCGCGCCGTTCGCGCGGGAAGGTCGCCGAGATGATCGCAAGGCTCTGCGGCACGAGCAGCGCGGCGCCGATGCCCTGGACGATGCGGGCGCCGACGAGGAAGGCGACCGAGGGCGCGAGCGCGCAGGCGACCGAGGCCGCAGTGAAGACGAGGATGCCGGCAACGAAGATGCGCCGCCGGCCATAGCGGTCGCCGAGGCCGCCGGTGACGACGACCAGCGCGCCGAGCATGAGCGCGTAGCCGTTCACCACCCACTGCGCCGCATCGAAGCCGGCGCCGTAGCCTTCCTGGACCGCCGGCAGGGCGACGGTGACGACCGTCCCGTCGATGAAGGCGAGCGAGGAGGCGAGGATCGTCGCCGCGAGGACGAGGCCGCCGCTGCCTGCGCGCTCAGCCATGCCCGCCACGCCATTCCCGTGCCGCCGGAACCCCACCGCTACGCAATCTCATGCTGCGACACGGATGCTCGGCCATCGGATATTGCTCGACCACGGGCCGGATTGGCTCTTCAATGGCAACACGTTCCATGAGGAGGAGAGTGAGCGCTGATGTCCACGCAAGGTTTCGCAACGCGGTCCATTCACGCCGGCGCCAAGCCCGATCCCACCACCGGCGCGCGCGCCACTCCGATCTACCAGACCACGTCCTACGTGTTCGATGACGTGGATCATGCCGCCGCGCTGTTCGGGCTGAAGCAGTTCGGCAACATCTACACCCGCATCACCAACCCGACCACGGCCGTGCTCGAAGAGCGGGTCGCCTCGCTCGAAGGCGGCACCGCGGCCGTGGCGGTCGCGTCCGGCCACGCCGCGCAGGTGCTGGCGCTCCATGCGCTGCTGACGCCGGGTGACGAGTTCATTGCCGCGCGCCAGCTCTATGGCGGCTCGATCAACCAGTTCACCCATTCGTTCAAGAGCTTCGGCTGGAACGTGGTGTGGGCAGACATCGGCGACATCGCCTCGTTCGAGCGCGCCGTGTCGCCGAAGACGAAGGCGATCTTCGTCGAATCGATCGCCAATCCGGGCGGCCTCATCACCGACATCGCGGCCATCGCCGCGGTCGCGCAGAAGGCGGGCGTGCCGCTCATCGTCGACAACACGTTCGCGACGCCCTACCTCATCCGGCCGTTCGAGCACGGCGCCGACATCGTCGTCCATTCGCTCACCAAATTCCTCGGCGGACACGGCAATTCGATCGGCGGCATCGTCGTCGACGGCGGCAAGTTCGACTGGCTGAAGTCGGGCCGCTATCCGTTCCTGACCGAGCCGCGGCCGGAATACGAAGGCCTCGTGATCGCCTCGGTGTTCGGCAATTTCTCCTTTGCCATCGCCATCCGCGTCCTCGGCCTCCGCGACCTCGGGGCGGCGATCTCGCCGTTCAACTCGTTCCTCATCCTCACCGGCATCGAGACGCTGCCGCTCCGCATGCAGCGGCACTCCGACAACGCGCTCGCCGTGGCAAAGCACCTCGCCGCGCATCCGAAGGTCACCTGGGTCAGCTATGCCGGCCTTGCCGGCGACAAGTATCACGCGGCGCAGCGGCGCTACGCGCCGAAGGGTGCGGGCGCCGTGTTCACGTTCGGGGTCAAGGGCGGCTACGACGCCGGCATCGCGGTGGTGAAGGGCGTCAAGCTGTTCTCCCACCTCGCCAATGTCGGTGACACGCGGAGCCTCATCATCCATCCCGCCTCGACGACGCACCGCCAGGTCGCGACGGAGCTCAAGGCCGCGGCGGGCGCGGCGCCGGACGTGGTGCGGCTCTCGATCGGCCTCGAGGACGTCGACGACCTGATCGCGGACCTCGACCAGGCGCTCGCGACGGTCTGAGGTCGCCGCGGCACGCAGCGAAGCGGTCGGCCCCGTTCTCACCTCGCCCTGTGGGCGGGGTGAAGGGGTTGCCGCCTCGCGCGCGGGTCCATTTCGGCCGCGATCCCCGCCGCGTCACGGAGGGGTGACGCGGTCCGCCCTTGTTTCGCCACCGGTTCCGGCTGATTCTGCCGGCGGGGCCTGGGAGGGACATCGATGACGCAGCGGACGAGACTGGGCGCGCTCCTCGGGGGTGCGGCGCTCGCGGTCGCCTTCGGCGCGCCGGCACACGCGATCGAGTTCACCGATCTCGGCCTGACGCGGCCCGACGGGGTGGCAGGCCTCATGTTCGACGACCGGCTGTGCTTCCCGCCGGACTGGCTGGCCGCCGCGGCGATCCCGATGATCGGCGAGCGGACGCCGGCCGATCTGTGGCTCGATCCGCTGATCTATTTCGGCACCTATGTCGAGGCGCGCGAGGCGATGCCGACGCCGGAGTTCGCGGCGCAGATCCTCGCGCAGACCACGGCCGATGCCGCCGGGGTCGCGCGGACGCAGGTGGAGTACGGCCGCCGCGGCTCCGACGGGTTCCTCTGGTTCCTGCAGTGCCTGGCCGGAACGGACAACGCGGTGTTCCAGGCTTACCTCGCGACCGCAGACGCCACGCTCGGCAACATCGCGACGCTGATCGTCGAGCTCCGGACCGCCGAAGGGCCGCGGCTCGCCGAGATCGGCGCCGCCCTCGGCGCGGCGGGCCCCGCCGCCCTTCCCGCGCTCCGCGGCCTTCTCGCCGAGCCCGAAATGCTGACGCCGGCGCGCGAAGGCGCGGCGGTGACGGCGCTGGGGCTCCTGAGCTCGCTCGGCCCCTCCGCGGCGACGGCTGCCAACGAGGTGGTGCTCTATCTCGGCGTCACGACGGACCCGGTGCGGGCCGCGGCGCGCGAGGCGCTGGTGAGGATGGGGCCGGACGCGGTGGACCTCGTCCTCGACCAGTCGGTGGCGCTCGATTCGTTCATTCGCCTCGACGCCGTGCTGGTCCTCGGCGCGATCGACCCGCCGCCGCTGTACGCACGGCCGACGCTCGACGGTCTCGCCCGGCTCGATCCCGACGATGCGGTCAAGGCTGCGGCCGCGGCCGCCATCGCCCGTATCGACGCCGCCCGCGCCAACTGAGACAGCGCCCCGGCGCCAGCCGCGGAAAAGACAAAGGCCGCAGCGGGTTCTTCCCGTGCGACCCGTTGGGTGGCCGGTGCGGACCGGCGCCGGCGCGGATACCCCGAAGGTGGAAGGCAGTGGAGGGAGGAGGGTATGGGTTCCCTCCACTGCCAAGGCAGTGCGCCATCCCGCTGGTGGGCAACGGGATGGCGCTTGCCGTTTAGTTCGCCGCGACCGCGCCCGGGAGCGCGAACACGTAGAGCGTCGAGCCCGAGCGGCGGTAGCGGTTGGCGTTGTCCGCCGCCGCGTCGTAGGCGACGGCGCCGTTGGCGGCGGCCGACGAGGCGATGATGGCGAGGTACTGCTTGCCGTCATGCAGGTAGGTGATCGGCGACTGGTTGAACCGCGAACCGGTGCGGAACTCCCAGACGATCTCGCCGTTCGTGGCGTCGAGGGCACGAAGCACGCCCTGATCCACGCCGCCCTGGAACAGAAGGTCCGTGGCGGTCGCCATGATCGGCATCTGGTTCGCCTGGTTCCAGCCATGCCGCCAGGCGAAGTCGTTGCCTTCGACGTCGATGGCGCCGAGGAAGCCGCCGGCGAACGGCGTGCTGACCGGGATCAGTTCGCCGTAGTTGTCGGCGTTGTGGTCGGGGTAGGCACGCGGGATCGCCGCGGTGCCGGCCGTGCGGACCAGCGTGTAGCCTTCGCCGGGGGTGTACTCACCCTCGAGCACGACCTGCGAACGGCAGCCCACCGAGTAGGCGGTGTAGAGCATGCCGGTGCGGGGCGAGTAGGCGTCGTTCTGCCAGTTGCGGGCATTGATCGACGGGCAGACATGGACTTCCGTGCCGGTGTAGTCGGCGACGGTCGTGCCGTCGGCCGCCCGGCCGGGGTCGGCCTGCGTGTAGTTGCGGCGATCCTCGACGTTGGTGAACATCCAGGTGTCGATGTTCTGGCGGGCGCGGCCGGTCTCGAGGTTGTAGCCGTTCGACCAGTTCACGTAGACCGTCGGGAACGGGTCGTTCAGCAGTTCGCCCGTGTCGCGATCCCATACGAAGAAGTAGCCGTTGCGGGCGGAGCGGATCACCGCGTCCGTGCCGCCGACGGTGACGAGCGGGTTGATCAGCGGCTCGTCATAGTCCCACGGATCGGCCGGGGTGTTGTTGAACGCCCAGAGGAGATGGCCGTCCGTCGCGTCGCGAGCGAGCGTCGAGGCGCACCAGTTGTTGCGGTAGTCGACCAGACCGCCGTCCTCGTCGAGGGTGACGACACCCCACTCACGACGGTAATCCGGGTTCCACGGGCCGCAATTGCCGGTCGAGTAGTAGAAGGCGTTCCGCTCGAGGTCGCCGGTGAAGTAGCCCCACACCGTGCCGCCGCCACGACGCCACGAGTCACCGTACCAGGTCTGCAGCGAGTGCTGGTTGTCGGCGTAGTGGGCGGTGTAGCCGGGGGTGATGCCGACTTCGTTGTCCGGGCCCATGTTGTACATGACCCACTGGAGCTGGCCCGAGTTGATGTCGAAGGCCTGCACCTTGCCACGGACACCACGCTCGCCGCCGGCGTTGCCGGCAATGAGGAGGTCGCCCATGATGATCTGG